>NZ_VKGC01000005.1:0-109584 GCF_007280785.1 Helicobacter mehlei | reverse complement strand
CCCCCCCCCCCCCCCCCCCCCCCCCCCCCCCCCCCCCCCCCCCCCCCCCCCCCCCCCCCCCCCCCCCCCCCCCCCCAACTAGTGCCAAACTTCTTCCTTCTTTAAAGGGGCGATGGTAGCATAAAAATTCTAAAAACGATCATGGGTTAGTCCCGTTTTTCGTGTCTGATGAACTCTGGATTCACCCCTGCCATTTTGTCAGCCACCATTTGGGGGAAGTTGGGGTGGGGGATTTGCAAATTTATCCCTGCATATTTATAAATCTCCACACAACGTCCCAAACCATCGGGAGTTTGGAGCAAGGCATCAATTTTGGGGTGGTAGATCACATGATGGTTAGCGTGCATGGATGGGGGGTAGGGCACAAAGCGTTTAAAGGTGTTGCCACTACTGATCACAAAAATAGGCCCAAGGTCCAAAGCGACACAAAAATGCGGGATTGCCGTTTCATTGGACACAATAAAACGCGCTTGGCAGAGCACAGATAAAAGCTCCATTAAGCTTGTTTTGCCAGCTAAGTTGAGGGCATTAGGGATTTTTTGAACTAATTGTAAGCCCTCAGAACTCTCATTGGGCGAGCCACACAGCACAATCTGGAAGGCTGGGGCGATTTTTTGGGCTAGAGTCACCCACGAATCGAGTGCCCATTTTCTTTTGGGGTTGCTAGCCCCTAAAAAGAAAACGCCGTAATCTTGAGAGGGCAAGGCAAAGCTAGCCTTTGCATTCAAGGGCGGAGGTGGGGGGAGCTTGAAATACACTTTTGTCAAGGGCTTTTGCACCAGCTGGCTAAAAAATTCCCGATTGCGCTCAAATTCAAATAGGACCTCTGGGGAATTATTAAAAAGGCGTGTGTAGGCATGATCGAGACGGCCCGGGCGTGGGGTATCCACAAGCCATTGATTCACCTGCTCAAAACCTAAATGGCCCATTTTATGCTGGGCATGGATTAGACTGACTAAAAAGTCATCTTTGTAGATGGAACGACTGAATGTGGGGGTTAAAATCATTTCATAACTTCGTTTGTTGAGCATATAGACTGTCTTAAGGCGATAAAACAGAGGAAATCGTTTCCAAGAGCTCCACTTAGAGATGTCCAAAGGGATCAGATGATCGATATAGGATCGATCATAGGCTTCTATGATTTCTAAAAAACCTTGATTGCACAATAACGTGATCTCATAGCCGGCATAAAACTCTCTTAAGGGCTGTAAAAAATTCCTAAAAAGCACATAATCGCCAATGGTGTCTAATTTCATCAACAATAAAGTTTTGGGGCGAATCGGCTGTTTGTGGATTTTGCGCAACACCCACACCATCCAAGAGGCTAAAAAATAAGACACCCTTTCGAGCCATAAGCGTACATGGAGACGCAAATAGGCTAGAATGCTTAAATGTTCGTCCAATGTTTAGCCCTGAGCACTTAAGAAGTTTTCATCAAGCCTAGCAGGGCTTCTTTGCTAAAGCTGGGCGTGTTGAGCGTGGGGGGTTTGCTAAAGACTTGTTTTTGACTCACGCTCTCTTGGATTTTGCCCAAGGCTTGCTTGATGATCTCTAGGCGATCGTGCAAATACGCTGATAAATATCCAGCCCCCTGAGTTTCTAGCAACTCTAGCGGGTTGGCTACTTGCACTTCTAGACTCTCGCTCTCCAAACTAATAACCAACGACCCTCCAAAAAGGGCTTGCCCTAAAAATTGTGCCTTTTGCACCACTTCTTGCATCTGTGGCTCCGTGTTGCTATCCTGCCCGAGTGTGGGGATGAGCTTGAGCAATTTTTGGCAGGCAATCTGCAAGGTTTGCAAAGCCCCGATACTTTCATTGATGCCCTTGATCTCGCGACTGAATTTATCGATCTTGGCGGATTTTTGCTGGGTGTCTAGAATTTCTAAACTTTGGGTGTCAATCACGCCTAAGTGCTTTTGCAACGCTTCTAGCATGTTCTGTTTCAACATCTGCCATCCTTGTAGTGAGATAAACAAAACAAGCATTTTTTGTTCCGCTATAATTGGACAAGTTTTTTTAGGTATAATGGCGGGCCAATCTTGAAAGAAGAAAGTCTATGAAGCGTATTTTTTTCCTTTTAGTAGTTTGTTGCTATTTTGTCAGTGGCGTAGAGAGAAATGCTCACATGGCTATTGATGTGGAAAAGAGTGTCCATGTGGTGAAAAAAACAGGTGGTGAAAATGCGCCCACTTTATTACTCATGGGTGGGATTCAAGGCGATGAGCCGGGTGGGTTTAACGCCACCGATGTTTTTTTAATGCACTATAAAATTTTGTCGGGGAATGTGTGGGTGGTGCCGGTATTAAACCGCTATTCTATGCTCTTAAACCACCGCGGGATTTATGGCGACCTGAATCGTAAATTTGCCTATTTGAGCCCCAAAGACCCCGAATATCCCTTAATCCAGTCCATTAAAGGGCTGGTGGTCGATCCTCAGGTGCAGGTGATCATGCACTTGCACGATGGGAGCGGGTTTTACCGCCCCACTTATAAAAGCGCATTGCTCAATCCTAGGCGTTGGGGCAATTCCTCCATTATCGATCAAGATGAGTTGCCCGGCGTGGAGTTTGGGCACTTAAAACGCCTCTCTGTGGGGATCACCGACCATGTCAATCAGTTTTTGCTCAAACCTCTGCACAAATACCATGTCCGCAACACCCACACCGCCCGGGGTGATAAAGAGATGGAAAAAGCTTTAACTTACTTTGCCATCAAACACAAAAAGGCCGCCTTTGCCAATGAAGCCAGCAAAGAACTTTCTTTAGCCCAGCGGGTGTATTACCACCTCCTAGCCATTGAGGGGCTAATGCAAGAGGTAGGGATCACCTACACCAAAGATTTTACCCTTAAGCCCGCTAGTATTTACCGCTTAATCAACGATCCCAGCCTCACCCTGACTATGAATCAAAATATCCTCCTGCCCCTATATGGTTTGCGCAACCAGCTTAAATTTTTCCCCTTCCCCAAAGACACGCCCGTTAACCAAATCAGCCTCCAATCACAAAGCTATATTTTAGGACTCTTGCCCCGCAAAAACCAAATTTGGCTCAAGTATGGCAACAAGCTGATGACTCGGCTACATCCACTCTATTTGGATTTTGATTATAGCCTTAAGAATATTGATATTGAACTTGATGGGAAAATCACAAACGCGGCACCTGCTAGTATATTGGAAGTCAAACGTTCTTTTAAGATTTTGCCCAAAGAGGGTTATCGCGTGAATGTGATCGGGTTTTCTCTCAAAAATGGCGGGAAAAAACCCAATGAAGTGGGAGTTAAGATCGCTTATAAAAATTTGGATCAAAGATACTCCATTGATAGAGGGGGCAAGATTTACCGCATTGAAATCTACAAAGGGGATGCTTTTAGTGGCATGGTTTTGGTGCGCTTCATCTGATGCCCTTTTCTAGTTTAGAAATCTTAATGGCACTCAAACGCCTAGATTTACTCCGCGATGCTCCACCCTTGTGGTGGCCGGGTGCGGGCTCTTTTGAAGTGGTGATAGGAGCAATTTTAACTCAAAATACCCGCTTTGAGCGCGCCAAGCAATCCCTAGAGAATTTAAAAGCACTGGGGATTTTAAGCCCAGATACACAAGCCACCCTCACATGTCTAGCCCACAGCAAGCCTAGCGATCTAGCTCCCCACATTGCCCCTAGTGGGTTTTATAACCAAAAGGCACACCGCTTGGTGTTGTTGAGCCAAAATATCTTAAGGGATTTTGGTGGCTTTGAGAGTTTTAAAGCCCAAGTGGATCGCGCTTGGCTCTTGGAACAAAGGGGCATTGGCAAAGAAAGTGCCGATGCGATTTTAAACTATGCTTGTTTGCGCCCTATCTTGGTAGTGGATAAATACACATACCAGCTTTTATTATCTTTGGGGATGGATATTCCCGACTATGACGATCTGCAAGCCTTTTTGATGCATGGTCTGCAAGATCGCCCAGAGCAAACTTTAGAGCTTTATAGCCACCAGCTGGATTTAGCCAGCATTTATGCGCGCTTCCATGGCAAAATTGTCGCTTGCATGTGCGCCAAAATAAATCTCAAGCCCTATTTAGAAGGAAAACCATGATTTTTATTGATGCCTGCCATAGAAAACAAACCCCCTATACCCCCATTTGGATGATGCGCCAAGCGGGGCGTTATTTGCACGAATACCGCGCACTACGCCAGCAAGCCAAAGATTTCTTAGATTTGTGTTCTCGGGTGGATTTAGCCACGCAAATCACGCTCCAGCCCGTAGAAATCTTGGGCGTGGATGCGGCGATTTTGTTTAGCGATATTTTGGTGATTCCCCATGCAATGGGCTTGGATTTGGAATTTATCCCCCAAATGGGACCTAAATTCTTACACACTATCAGCACCCTAGAGCAGGTGCAGGCGTTGCAATCGCACGCCTACCAAAAATTAGATTTTGTCTATGAAACCCTTTTGAGTGTGCGCGCCAAGCTAGACCCCTCTAAGGCACTCATTGGCTTTAGCGGTGCGCCTTGGACTTTGGCGACCTACATGATCGAGGGTGAGGGCAGTAAAACCTACCATAAATCTAAAAAATTGCTCTACACCCAGCCCCATATTTTGCATGCCCTCTTGGAAAAGTTGAGCATAGAGATTATTGCGTATTTGTCTAGGCAGATTCAGGCAGGGGCTAATGCCGTGATGATTTTTGATTCGTGGGCAGGGGCTTTGGAATTAGAGGCGTATTTAGAATTTAGTTGGAAATACATCCGGCACATTAGCCAAGCTCTTAAATCCCAGCATCCCGACACCCCAATTATTGTTTTCCCTAAGGGTGTGGCGGGGTTTTTGGGGCATTTAGGTGGGAATTTTGAGGTGTTTGGGTGTGATTGGAGTACACCACTAGATTTAGCCAGACATATTTTAGGCGATCGCTATGTGTTGCAGGGCAATTTAGAGCCTGCCCGACTCTATGATAGAAATGCGATGTTAGAGGGTGTGGAGCGCATTTTAAAAGTGATGGGCAAGCAAGCGGGTTTTATTTTTAATTTAGGGCATGGCATGATCAAGGACTTGCCCAGAGAAAATGCCCTAGAGTTGGTTAAATTTGTGCAAACCCAAACAGCTAGATAATCCTAGTATTTGAAGATATAGGTAAATTCCTCAAAAAGTTTGTTTTGGGCAAAAAACATGGTTTCCAACAGAGCATCTAATTCATTATCAACACGGATGAGCCGCCCACCTTCTTTGGTTTTGAAATAGTGGGGCTTGTTGTGTAGATAGTTGAGTATTTGGGTGTAGCGCGACAAGATAAGCTGAACATTATTGCTCACAAGAACTTGTTTATCGGGGGGTAAAGTGGTGTTTAAAAAATAATCATAGAGGCGGTAACTGCAAGTATCCAGCACATCAAAGGATTGTAAGCTTCTGGTAAGCGATTCAAGAGTGCTAGGATCGGGGGTTTCTGTGCGTGCACTTTTCATGCAGGTCTTAAAAGCGTCCAGCTGTCTTAAAAAGGCGTTTTGGACTTCTAAAGCGATACGGGGTTTGTTTTGAATCGTGGTTGCCAAAAGATGGTGCAGGGTGGCGATGAGGTGGCGGGCATGCTGGATAAATTCATCTTTGTCGTATTTGGGCCACACAAACAAAAACACAACATAGACAATCAAAATCCCCAAGATAATGTCTAAAAAGCGGAAGGCGACAATATCCACAAAGTCGTATTTGAGTAGCGAAAAGCACAGCACAAAGGAAAACATCAAGGACATTGACCAAGTTACATAAGAATAGACCTTGAGGTAGATAAACAAAAACACGCTTGCCACCAAAAAGGCGTAAAAAATGGGGCTTTTAGCAAACAAGCCCACCACAATCAAGCCCAAGATCAAGCCAATGCTAGAGCCCGTGATAAGCTCTGCTTGGGCTTCTTTGGTGCTCCCTAAAGAAGTGCGCGACACAAAGAGGGTTGCCATCGCAATCCACATGCCATGGTTAAACCCAAAGTAGCGGGCGACAAACACGGCAATACCCATCGCAAGGGCGTATTTAGAGGCGTATTGGAAGACGGGGTGTTTGAGATGGCATGCCTTCCAAATGTCTTTGAATGAAGCCTTGTGAGCGGGGTTGGGATCAACTAGACTCTCTTCACCCCCCATGATGAAGACTTCCATTTTGTTATAAATAATGGCTAGGGAATGTTGCAAGACCTTATCCACCTGGGGGTCTAGGTTTTCTAGGGCTTGTTTTTGCAGATAAACATTGTGATTGGAAAAAATCCCAGCCAAGAGGCGTAAATTCTCGACCAGTTCTAAACGGATAGGTTCTAAAGTGGGTTGGTTAAAATCCCCATAGATGGAGTGGATAGAGTGGTACATTTCTTCTAGGGCATTGAGCTGGAATAAACTGCGTTGGATGTTTTGGATCGCATGGGGGTCTTTGATCTTGCTAGAGCGCGAGGTTAAAATAAACTTGGTGTTGTGGATTTGGGCAAGCACTTTGGTTTTGATCAAATTGTAATCTGTAGGGCTATTGACATAGCGTAACATCAGTTCCATGCTAGAAAGTAAAGTTGTGAAGCGTTTTTGGGTGAAGTAGCTGTATTTAGAGACAAAAATAAAATACTGGATGGCGATGCTCAGCAGCCCAAGCGCGGTGATCATAGTTAGGATTTGTCTAAAATCAATGGGTGCACCCGCATCGATATAAAGGCAGGTAACCAGCCCATTGGAAAGGGCCATATTACACACTTTATGCAAGTCTAAGCTATAAGCACTGGAGAGCCCCACCAAAAAAGTTACAATCAAAATGGGGACACACAGCCACGCCCCAAAGTGTGCCAAAGGATAGAACAACACCACATTAAAACAGCTAATGGCGATAAAGAGCAACAAATACCCAATTTCGTGTTTCTTGTCGCTGAGTAGCAGACTGAGATAATATAAAAAAATGGTTTGCAGACCCGCCCAAATCACCACATACCAGCCAAAGAACAACGCCCCTAGCCCCGCACAAATAAAGGTTGTGAAAGTGGCTTTGAGGGCATAAACAAGGCTAAAATAGCCCGGATCATACAGGTGGATCGTACGCTTGAGACGATTAAATAGGCTGGTGGGTGAGGCGATCATGCTTTAATGGATGGTGGGCTGGATTTGCTTGTTATCGGCTAATTTTTCTTGTTGCACCCTGCTTAAAAATTCTAGTAATTGGGAGCTAGCTTGGGCGTAGGCTTGGCTCACTTTAGAATGAGGGTGGGTGATATAAATGGGCGTACCCTTATCCCCGCCCTCTCGAACTTGGATTTCTAGGGGGATTTGGGCTAATACTTGGGTCTGGTAGCGTTTGGCTAGGGCGTCTAGGGTGTTTTTGCCAAAAATCTCGCTCACTCGCGTACAATGGGGGCAGACAAACCCGCTCATGTTTTCAATGATGCCCGCAATGGGGATATGCAGGCGTTCAAACATATCTAAGCTACGGCTAGCATCATCTAAGCTCACACTTTGGGGTGTGGTGATGGTGATACCTGCGCTAATGGGCACGGCTTGGGCCAGGGTGAGTTGGGCATCCCCAGTGCCCGGAGGCATATCCACGACCAAAATATCCAACTCTCCCCATAAAATATCAGTGAGCATTTGCTCAATAGCACGCATCAGCATCGGACCACGCCAAATCAAGCTCTGCCCCTCTTCATAGAGTAACCCCATACTCATGCTCTTGATCTTATAGGCCTCTAGGGGGATGAGCTTTTTACCACTGGGATCGGTGCTGGGATTGACCTCCATCAAACCCAACATTCTAGGGATATTAGGACCATAGACATCAGCATCTAAAAGCCCAACTTTTTGGTGTTGTGCCGCAAGGGCGAGGGCAAGATTAACGCTTGTGGTGCTCTTGCCCACCCCGCCCTTGCCAGAGCTCACCATCACCACATGCTTAATATTGGGGGCTAGATTCTTGGTCGTGGGTTCGGGGGTCTGTCTGGCTTCCCTCTTAGGGGGGGTTTTGATGTCAATGTGGCAATTTTCAATGCCCAAATCCTGCATTTTGGCTAGAATGTTGGTTTTGAGAGTTTGGCTCACTTCTGGCGAACTAGAAGGGATGTCTAACAAAAGGGCTAATTTTTTTTCATGAAGAGTGATATTTTTGACAAAGCCAAAGCTCACAATGTCTTTTTCAAAATTGGGGTAGATCACGCTCTTTAAAACGCCCAGCACTTCATCCTGTGTAATCATTTTGATCCTTAAATTGAGGGTAGCCCAAACTTATACCTACTTTTGCTTAACATTTATTAAAGTTGGGCGGTGCTTGGTGGGCTTGGGGTGTGTGGGGGGGGTTGGCAAAGCAAGCGCGCGACGAGGCACTTCCTTTAAAACTAAATCTTGCGAGGGGGTGAGGTATTGGTATTTGACCAAAGTTTGGATAATCTGCTTGAAGATTGGGGCAGCAGTTTGACTCCCATAATACTCCTCACTCCCCAAAGAGCCAAAGACCACCACACCCACCACAAAGGTGTTTTTCTTGTCCTTAGCAAAGCCAAAAAATGAGCTGTTGTAAATGTCGGTATATTTACCATTATTAGCCGTCCTAGCTGTGCCCGTCTTGCCCCCCACAACCAAGCCCTCCACTTGCGCGCGTTTGCCCGTTCCATGGGTTACCACCTTGATCAAGAGCTTTTGCATGGTGTGCGCGCTTTGGGGGGAGATCACTTGTCTAGGCGGGGCTAGATCAGGGATAAAAACATCTCCATTGGGGGCGTTGTAGCGTTGGATTAGGTGTGGGGTTGTTATCTCCCCTTGGTTGGCAAACACGCCATAAGCCCGCAACAGCTGCAAAAAGGTCGTGCGCAAGCCATAGCCATAAGAGGCAGTTCCCTTATAAACTTCACGATTAAGCAGTTTCACGCTGGGGATCAGCCCGGTTTTTTCATAGGGGAGTTCAATACCGGTTGGCTCAGCAAACCCGAAATTCTTAAGTCCGGTGTAAAGTTCCTGCCCACTTAGGCGTTTGGAGAGCTTGATCATGCCCACATTGCTGGAGCGCACCAAGACATCTTCAATCGTATTTTGTTTAAGCGGGGCAAGATCGTCTTTGATGGTGTATTTGCCTAGCTTGTAAAAACCATGGTTTAAGTCAATCAGCTGGGTGGCTACAATGCGTTTTTTATCCACTAAGAGCGAATAGACAATGGGTTTAATGGTACTACCCGGCTCAAAAGAGAGCTCTGTAGCATCGACATTTAAAGCGGGATAATCGCTCTTTTGGATATTATTGGGGTTAAAGCGGTTGGTGGTGGCTAGGGCTAGCAATTCGCCATTATGGGGGAGATAGATTCCAGCAATGATTTGCTTGGACTTGTAGTGGGCTTTGGCATGATCTAAGATTTTTTCTAGCTCGCGTTGTAGTCTTAAGGGGATACTCAAGGCCAAGTCATAGCCATTTTCGCGGGGCTGACTCTTAAAAGTCTTGTCCTCAATGAGATTAAAGCCCAAATCGCGCTTACCTATGTCCTGCCCATCTTGCTTGGGGGCTAATATTTTGTCCTTGAATTTTTCAAGCCCTTTGACACCTTCCACAGAAGTGATCTTAGAAACATCGATTTTTTTGACATACCCCACCAGCGGTTCAAAATTGTCAGCATAAAGATAGTTGCGTGCAATCCCGCTCACTTCAATACTCAAGCCTATCTTGGGCACGACTTTTTTGCTAGAGTCTTCATATTCGATAAAGACATTGTAAGCCAAGAATTTGGCATTGAGTTGGCGCAAACTGGCTGCCGTGTTGGCGTTGATATTGTAGGAGAGGGTTACAAAGCCCTCTTGAGAAAATTTCTCGGCGATGATGGACTTAGGGATGTTGGTATAAATGGAGAGAAGATCGATAAAAAACTGCTTTTTATTGGGGTCAATGGAGAGCGTGTTAAACCCCACTTTAAAGAGTTTTTGACTACTGGCAAGACTAAAGCCATCTTGGCTATAAATCGTGCCACGCGTGGCAATATCGGTCTTGGTAACCACAAAAGCGGGCATTTTACGGGGTAAGAGGGCTTTAAAAAACATTACCACAACGAACAAAACCAACGACCCACAAATGACCATAAAGATCAGCAACAAGCGTTCTGTACGCCTAGGTCCTAAATCTTGAGGGATATCGGGGCTGGTCTGTAGCGCAGACTCCATTAAAACTTCTTAAAATCCGCGCCTACACCGAGCTAAATCTGTGTCCTTAGAAGTTCTTTGTAAGCACTAATAGCTTTGTTGCGCACTTCCAGCATCAATTTCATGCTGGTTTCTGCCTTGCCAATAGCGATGGCGGCTTGGTGCAAGTCCTTTACTTGCCCAGTCGCCATGTCCGCTAGGGCCTTGTCAGACTCCATCTGCGTGTTGTTGAGCTCATCTATCGAGCGCTTGAGCATTTGGGAGAACTCCCCTTTCTCCATTAGATTCTCATTCGTCCTTGAATCTAAAGGAGTGCTGGCTTTGCCTAACCCTATATCTGTGTATAAAGTTTTCATTTCGACTCCTTGCATCCTATATCTCCTATATCGTCCCTTCTTGGATAACCTTTAAGCCTTGTTATTAAAACTTAGGCTTGGAGCATGCTAATGGCATTGGCCGCCATATTCTTGGTGCTTTGAAACGCCGCAACATTGGCTTGGTACGCCCTTGTCGCCTCGATCAAGTCTGCCATCTCCACCACTGGATTAACGTTGGGGTAAGACACATAGCCATTGGCATCGGCATCTGGGTGTGTGGGGTCGTATTTCAAAAGAGGTGCTTTATCATCGCGCACAATTTTATCCACATAAACACCCATGATGGGTGGGTTGGGTTTTTCAATCTCATCGCTCTCACTCAAGGGGTCTTCATACTCCATCAAATTATTATTCTGGGCGAGTTTTTCGTTCAAAATTTTGTTGAAGTCAAAGGATTTAAAGATCGCTTCTTGGCGCCGATAAGGCCCGCCCTCATCGGTGCGTGTGGTGTTGGCATTGGCGATATTTGAGGAGATGAGATTAGCACGCACTCTCTGAGCAGATAATCCATATCCACTGATGTCAAAACTAGATAAAAACATGTGCTGATCCTTTCTTAGATATTTTTAGCGGCATCGATGGCATAATTCACAATGCCCCGATGTTTCTTTAAAGCGGTGGTAAGGGCTAGATACATGGTCGAATTTTTGCCCATCTCAGAGGTTTCAATGTCCAAATCTACGCTATTGCCATCATTCTTTGCCAAGTGCCCATCTCTAAAGAAGATGGTCGCCTTGTCGTCCTCATAATTCTTAGGCTCTAAATGCCTTTTATCTGTAACTGCAAGCTCTAGGTGCTGATCTTTTTGGTGATCGAACACCTCCGCTTTTTTGCGGGCGAGTAGAGTTTCAAAATCCAAATCCTTGGGGCGGTAAAAGGGCGTATCCACATTGGCGATATTGCTCGCAATCAAATCCTGCCGTAAGGAGCGATAATCCATCGCTCGATAAACTAAGGGATAGGCTTTAGATAAATCCATTTCAAATCCTTTCTACTCGTGCCCTGCCTGTTCCAAACTAAAGCAAGGAGCATTCCACTAACAAGTCCCTGACTTTTGCTGTATAATGATAGCATATTTTAACCAATTCTGATTAATCGCAAGGTTTTTTATGCCCTACCGTTATTTGTTTTTCTATGCGAGCATGCTGATGATCTTGAGTGTTTTATTGAGCTATTCGCTCTCCACCTATATAGCCATGCTCTACCACTACAAGGAGATTCACTTTTTTATACGTCAGCTCATCGCGGTAGTGGCAGGGATTATCTTAATGTGGGGAGTCTCTTGGTTGGATCCCAACAAGTGGTTTAGCAAAATTGGTTTTGTGATCTTCTTTGGGTCGTTTTTCTTAATGGTGCTGATGAATTTTTTACCCGAGAGTTTCTCCACCAGTGCGGGGGGAGCCAAGCGTTGGATTCGCCTGCCTTTCTTTTCGCTAGCCCCGACTGAGTTTTTTAAGGTGGGGTTTGTCTTTTTCCTCTCTTGGAGCTTGTCGCGCACCTTCTTTAACCAAGAAAAATCCAGTGTTAGGGAAGAATTGATGATTCTCATCCCCTATTTAGTGGTTTTTTTGTTGATTGCTTTTTTAATTGGGGTCTTGCAAAATGACTTGGGGCAGGTGATCTTACTGGCAATTGTTTTGGGTTTTTTGTTGATTTTCTCAGGGGGGAGTTTCAAGTTGTTCCGCATTTTTTTTACCATTGCCCTGAGTGTAGGCGTATTGGCCATCATCACCAGCACCCACCGCATTTTGCGCCTCAAATTGTGGTGGTCTAACTTACAAAGTTCGATCTTAAGCCTTTTGCCCTCCAAATTGGCTAATCATTTACGCATTGAAAACCTACCCGAGCCCTACCAAATTTACCATGCCAGCAATGCCATCAAGCATGGTGGGCTCTTGGGGCAGGGCTTGGGGGAGGGGGTGGTCAAACTAGGGTTTTTAAGCGAGGTGCATACGGATATGGTTTTAGCGGGCATGGCAGAAGAACTAGGCTTTGTGGCGGTGCTTTTTTGTGTGGGTTTTACCCTAGTGATCTTGCATGGCATGTTTAAGATCACCAACCGCCTAGACAACCCCAAACACATGCTTTTTTGCTTGGGAGTTGCCCTTTTAATTGGTTTTTCTTTCATCATCAATGCCTTTGGAGTGAGCGGGATCATCCCCATTAAGGGAATCGCCGTGCCCTTTTTGAGCTATGGGGGTAGCTCGATCTTGGCTAATGCCTTAGCTTTAGGGCTAGTGCTCTCTCTCTCTAAACAAGCCCGCTAAAGCGCAAGCAACTCCATAAACTCCGCCCTTGTGCGCGCATCCTCTTTAAGGATACCTCTTAGCACGCTGGTTTTGATCATGCTATCTTGTTGTTGCACGCCTTGCATTGCCATGCAGAGATGTTTAGCACTACAAACCACCGCCACACCCTTAGGATGCACGATTTGATTAAAGGTGTCGGCAATCTGTGTACTTAAGCGTTCTTGGATTTGTAAACGCCTAGAAAAGCACTCCACCAAACGCGCAATCGCCCCCAAACCTACGATCTTTTCATTGGGGATATAACCCAAGCTAATATGCCCAAAAAAGGGCAATAAATGGTGCTCACACAGGCTATAAAACTCCATGTTTTTGAGCACCACCAAGCCCTCACACCCACATGTATCAAAGCCACCTTGTAAAATCTCTTGGGGGTCGCTTTGATAGCCTGACATCAAGTCTCCCCAAAGCTTTTCAAGCCGTTTGGGTGTGTCTTTGAGCCCCTCGCGCTGCGGGTCCTCGCCTATGCGGACAAACCATCCATTTAAGAGTTGTTCTAAATCACACATGGCGACCCATTAAAGCCGCGATGCGTTTTTCGATACTAGGATGGGTGCTAAACAGCGTGGAGACATCAAAAAGATAACTGGCTGTGCGGGTGGGGTTGGGATCGGCTTGGCTAAAATCGTGGGTGTTGTAGTTGTTAGAGATTTTTTGCAAGGCTCTAATCATGGGCTGGCTATCTTGCATGATATAAGCCGCTCCGCTATCAGCCATAAATTCACGGCTGCGACTCAAATACATTTGCAAAAACAAGCTAAAGATGGGCAAGACAAATTGCAAGACCAATAAAAGCGTGCGCGCTAGACTCGCCCCGCGGTTATTACGCCCCCCTAAAAACACCCACACCCCATAATTAGCCACCAACAACATGATATTGCTCAAAATCCCCACATACATGGTCAAGCGGACGTCCCCATGCCTAATATGGCTGAGTTCATGTGCCATCACAGCCTTGATCTCATCGCGTTCCAAATTATCCACTAAAGTTGTGGTCAGGGCGATTAGGGCGTTGTGGCTATCCCAGCCACTGGCAAAGGCATTCATGTAAGGCGCATCCAAAATATAAAGTTGGGGTCTAAAGGGCGTGTTGGAGGCTCTTAAAAGCTCCTCTAAAATCTGGGCTAGCATGCGCTCCTTGCCTCTAAGCACCAAAGAAGGGTCAATGAGCTTATACTCGCTCCCACTGAGCATGATCGCTTGGGAGTTACTGATGCAGATTGCCATGATCAACACAGCGGCTAGCAACATTAAGAGCGTGATAGTGGGGAAAATCTGGAAAGTGAGTAATTGCACAAGAGCACTACCCAAATGAGGCGCATTGATACGCACCACATCTACCAACAAGCCGATCAACACAAAAATTGCCATGTAGGTTACCAAAACCAGTGTGGTTTTATTTTGGTTTTCCCTAATCACTTGCTGGAAGGTCATCATTGCCTCTTTTGAATAATTCTAAATGAGCGATCTCTTCTAAAAAAATGGTCGCATAACTCCCTTTGGGTAAGAAAAAGGACAAGGTTGCTTGGGCTTGCTTTTCAAGGTAGCAAAACTCTAGCTGGGTGGGGAAGACAACCGCATAACGCCGATCCCCTAGGGCTTGTATATCTTGGTCATGCAGGACTTCAAAGTGGCTAGCCAACCCTTGGGCGCGCCAAACTTTCAAACCGGGCAATAACCCCGTGGGAGCTAGCTCCCGATGGTTAAAACGCCCTACATTGGGCTCGCCCTCTTGGTGGTAAAAGTACTTACCAAAGGGGTAATGGCAGAGCACGTCGCCCTCTAAAAGCTTGAAATAATGTTCTTGGGCTTGTAGGGTTTTAATCTGTTCTACAGGGATCATCTGAAACTGGCTATGCACTTCTTTGGGGCTAAAGTGATCTAGTAGAGTGCTTAGATGCATGCGTGTGCTGAGCCAAGCATTAAACAACCAACTTTGATAACTCGAGATCAAGAACCGATCGAGCCTTTTAAGTTTCTTGCTAGTTTGGAGCTTGGCTTGTTTGAAATTGTCCCCCCATTTACCAAAGCGTTGCGCGCCAAAATAATTGGGGAAACCCCATTGCACTAAAAACTCTAAGACATGGGAGATTTTTTGTGCATTTAGGGGCGTTACCTTTTTGAGGCGCACGAAAAAACGATTGCCCTTTAAATGCCCCAGGCGGATTTTATGGCCATGGCAGGTGGTGTCTAAAATTTTGATGTCTTGATCTTGCAGGGTTTTAGCATGGGTCTCTAGCGCGCCTAGATATTCTTTGGGCAAAGAAATATATTGGGAAGTGAGCGCATCTTTATCTTTAAGTCCAGCATACCCAAAAGCAGACAGAGGGCAACCCAAGACATTAGCCAAAAGAGAGAGCATCTCCCATGTGCTTTTGTTTTTCTTGCGTACATGCAAAATCCCATGCGCACCCTCGCCACTGAAAGGATACAAAGGCTCTTCGGACACAATAAAATCCTTAGGGCATTTTTTGAAATAAAAATCAATGGGTGCATGGCTGGAGGCAAAAAATCGCATAGGCGCGTTTGCTAGGTGTATTTCCATGCGCAACATTATAGCACACTATCTCAAAGGTCATTTTGGAGCATTTTTTGCTTGTAACTTGGCAAACCCATGAGGATGGAGAGATGGAAGTTAAAGATATCCAGAGTAATTCTTTGCATGCTTTGCTCAATGCGTCCAATTTAGGGCGGAGTGTAGCCCCCTCAAGTCCTACGCCCCCAGCCCCGCCCAAAGTAGAGGCTGTAGAACAGACAGCCCAAGTCCAGCCCGATGGCTTGAAAAGAGAGACCTATGGCTTTTTGGTTTTGGAATTGATGAGCGATAATGAGTATCAGGCTTTTTTGCGCGCCACAGCGGGCATGAATGAAAATGAGAAACGCCTAGCTGCCCAATCACTCTATAGTCTTACCAGTTTTTATGGCGGGCAGATTCAAGAGGACAAGCAAACACAAGAAAAGGTCGATGGGCTACGCGCCTTGCAAGAAACTCAGGTTAGAAAAGCCTTTGGTATTGATAGCAATTTTGTTAATCGCTACAAAAACGCCTATAACCAAGCCTACCAAGCGATGGATTTATTGCTTTAATCAACAGATTTTAAGCAAATTGGCTTTATAATGGATACTTTGCAAAAGAGCAATTTTGAAGTCAAGGTAGCTCAGCTGGTTTAGAGCGCTGGTCTCATAAGCCGGAGGTCGGGGGTTCAAGTCCCCCCTTTGACACCATTAAAATTCCCAAAATTTACCCGTTTTTGCTCCCTTGTTTGTTTTTGCGATTTGTTCCTATTTGTGCTAGCTAGGATGAATTTTTGCTATAATCATCCATAGAGCACTGCAATAGAGAGTACCATGCAACGAACAGCACAACTAAAACAACTTCCAGACTCACTGGATGTGATCATCATTGGGGGGGGTGCTAGCGGACTAGGGCTGGCTTTAGATGCCGCTAGCAGAGGGTATCACACCCTATTGTTAGAAGCCCATGATTTTGCCAAAGGTACTTCTAGCCGTTCCACCAAGCTTTTACACGGAGGTGTGCGCTATTTGGCACAAGGGGATTTTTCCCTAGTTTATGAAGCTTTACACGAACGCGGGACGCTCATGCAAAATGCTCCCCATCTGTGCGCGCCACAAGGCTTTGTGATTCCTTGTGCCCATTTATCAAGCACGCTTTTTTATGGCTTGGGACTCAAACTCTACGCCTTGATGGCGGGTAAATTACAACTGCACGGCACCGATGTGATTTTTAAGCCTCGAGGAATCCTAGAGGGGGTCAAACAAGAAAGATGCCGGCATGCGGTGTGCTATTATGATGGGCAATTTGACGATGCCCGCTTGGCTTTGAGTTTGGCTCTAAGCGCACACGATCATGGCGCGTTGTTGTTAAATTACGCCCAAGTTAAAAACTTGCTTTTTGAAAACAACCAAGTTTGTGGCGTGGTGTTTGCGGATCGAATCAGCCAAGAAGAAATCAGCCTTAAGGCGCGCTGTGTGATCAACGCCACGGGGGTTTTTACCAATGCGATCAACCACATGGATCCTAGCACCCAAGAAAACCACATCACCCCCTCTCAGGGGATTCATTTGGTTTTGGATCAAAAGTTTCTCCCCTCCAAGCATGCCTTAATGGTCCCTAAAACCTCCGATGGGCGTGTGTTATTTGCCATTCCTTGGCATGGTAAGTTGCTGGTGGGCACAACCGATACCCCCGTGCAAGAGGTGAGCCTAGAACCTAAAGCCCTGCCCGAAGAGATCGATTTTTTGTTAAACACTTTGGGGGAATATTTGGAGCAACAACCCACCCGAAAAGATGTTTTGTCCGTCTTTGTGGGGCTTAGACCCTTGATGGCAAGTTCTAAAGTGCGCACGACTAAAAAACTCTCACGAAGTCATAAAATTTATATTGCACCCAGTGGGTTAGTCCATCTTAATGGGGGCAAATGGACGACCTACAGACACATGGCACAAGAAACCCTAGATGCGTGTATCCAACAAGGACTTTTGCCCGCTAAAACCTGTTGCACACGCACGCTCAAATTACATGGCTATACCAACGAAGATTTAGACCCACGCTTAAAAGTCTATGGGACACACGCCCAAGCGATCTTAGACTTAGAGAATGCTAACCCCCATTTAGCCCGCTTAATCCACCCCAACTACCCCTATACCTACGCTCAAGTGCTGTGGGCGTTGCAATATGAAATGGCTTACCGCCTAGAGGATGTGCTCTCCAGACGCATACGTTTGCTCTTTTTAGATGCGCGTGCCGCCTTTGAGTGCTCTGAGGGAGTGGGGGAATTTATGGGCGCGCATTTTGGCTGGGATACAAGCCAACAAGAACAAGAGATCGCGCAGTTTCAGGCACTAGCTAAAACCCACATTTTAGAATAAGGGAGATTTATGGATCATTATATCATGGCACTCGATCAGGGCACAACCTCATCACGCACCCTCATTTTTGACAAACAAGGGCGGGTGATCTCGATGGCGCAAAAACCCTTTAGCCAATTTTTCCCCAAACCCGGTTGGGTCGAACACGATCCCAAAGAAATTTGGGCAACCCAAATCGCCACGCTCACAGAGGCTTTAGCTAAGGCTAACTTAGATGCCAAAAATATCGCCGCTCTAGGGATTACCAACCAAAGAGAAACCACGGTTTTATGGGATCGCTACACGGGCGAGCCCATTTACAATGCCATTGTGTGGCAGGATCACCGCACCGCCGATGTGTGTGAAAAACTCAAAAAGACCCACAAAGAGATGATCCAAGCCAAAACAGGGCTGGTCATTGATGCGTATTTTTCAGCCACCAAGATCGCATGGATTTTAGACCATGTCAAGGGGGCGAGGCAAAAAGCCCAGCAAGGCGATCTGTGCTTTGGTACGATCGATACTTGGTTGCTCTACAACCTCACCAAAAGACGGGTGCATTTTACCGATCCAAGCAATGCCAGCCGCACCATGCTTTTTAATATCCACACCCTAGAGTGGGATAGGCAACTTTTAGCCCTTTTTGGCATCCCCAAAGAAATTCTACCCGAAGTCAAATCCTCTAGTGAGATTTACGGGCACACCGCCACGCGTTGGGTGGAATGCGAGATTCCCATCGCTGGGATGGCAGGCGATCAACAAGCCGCCCTGTTCGGGCAAATGTGCGTGGAGCCGGGCATGGTCAAAAACACCTATGGGACGGGGTGCTTTTTGCTCATGCAAACTGGGCAACAAAGCGTGACTAGCCAAAATAACTTGCTTAGCACCATTGCATGGAAAATTGGTGGCAAAGTGAGCTATGCTCTAGAGGGGGGCGTGTTTGTGGGTGGGGCGGCTATCCAGTGGTTAAGAGATGGGGCCAGAATGATCCGCACAGCTGCAGACATCCAAAATTTGGCTAGCACAGTGGAGGATAATGGCGGGGTGTATATTGTGCCCGCTTTAACTGGCTTGGGCGCGCCTTATTGGGATCAATATGCCCGGGGGAGTATCTTTGGGGTTAGCCGTGGGAGCACCGATGGGCATATTGCGCGCGCCATTTTAGAGGGGATCGCCTTCCAAGTGCATGATATTATTAAAGAAATGGAAAAAGATGCGGGTCGGAGTTGCTCACAAATCCGGGTCGATGGGGGGGCGAGCGCGTGTAATTTGCTCATGCAAATCCAAGCCGATGTGTGTAACACCAATATTATCCGCCCCCAAAATGTGGAAACCACAGCGATGGGGGCAGGCTATCTAGCGGGCTTGGCGGTGGGTTTTTATGAGGATTTGGAGCAAATCCAGCAATTGTGGCACACCGACCAGCAATTTAGCCCCAAATTAGAACCCCACAAACTCCAAGAAATGTTATATTTTTGGCAAAAGGCGGTACAAGCCTCTAAAAACTGGTTGCTTTAGGGATGAGTATGGAGATTTTTATTTATGAGCTGTTGGGCACAGCCTTGATGATTTTGTTAGGTAATGGTGTGGTGGCGGCCTGCTTATTGGAAAAGACTAAATGCGGGGGGGCAGGGGCAGCCCAGTGGATGGTGATCACCACTGCTTGGGGGTTTGGGGTCTTTGTGGGCGTGGTGGTGGCTGGCCCGCATAGTGGGGCGCATTTAAACCCCGTAGTCACCTTGAGTTTAGCCCTGCTGGGCAAAATCCCCTTAGCCAGCATGCCAGCCTATCTAGCTGGGGAGTTTTTGGGCGCGATGTTGGGGGCGGTGTTGGTTTATGCAATCTACTATGAGCATTTTAAGATCACCCAAGATGAGGGGCTTAAACGGGCTTGTTTTTGCACCGAGCCAGCCATTAGAAAACCCTTTTCAAATTTCTTAAGCGAGCTAGTGGGGGCTTTTGTGCTGATCTTTGTGATCGTGCATTTTAGCGATCCTTCCATCCACACCCAAGACCCCAGTGCCAAAATCGGGCTAGGCAGTTTGGGGGCGTTGCCGGTGGCTTTGTTGGTGTGGGCTATTGGGCTTTCTTTGGGGGCAACAACGGGGTATGCCATCAATCCGGCAAGGGATATGGGCCCGCGAATCGTGCTCGCCCTGTTGCCCTTAAAAGTTTCGGCTGATTTTGGCTATAGCTATATCCCCTTCATCGCACCCTTAGTGGGTGGGGCTTTGGCTGTAGGGGTGAGTGCACTCTTGATCTAATCCAGCCAATGCTCTTGCCAAAGTGTTATCAAATTTCTCTATAATTGGGTTTTGATAGAAAGGAACTCTATGCCAAGCACCAACATTTTTGAAAAACTCACCCACCAGCTTAAAGAAAGCTTGGATCAAGCCCTCTCTCTAGCCCTGCACGCCAAGAACCAAGAGATCGAACCCATCCACCTTTTTTGGGCGCTCTTGAGCAATAGCCAATCTTTACTAAGTCATGCCTTGATCAAAATGGGCGTGGAGAAAACACCCCTAGAGTTAGAGGCTAGAAGTGTGGTGGACAGCTTGCCCAAGAGTTCGAGCGTGAGCGCGCAGGGGATTAGTTTGGGCAAGAATCTTCTAGACGCGTTGCACAATGCCTTGGGTTTGAGCGTGAAAAATGGGGATCAATTTGTGGCGGTGGATAGTTTTATTAGCGCCAATGCGGAGCTTTTTAGCCATTATTTCAAGCAATTCTTAGATGTTTCAGAACTGATTAAAACCTTGCAGGGGTTGCGCAAGGGGGCTAAAATCACCCAAGCTAGCGATGATGCCACCCTAGAGGCTCTAGAAAAATACGGGATCAATTTGACCACCAAAGCCCTAGAAAACATCCTAGACCCGGTGATCGGGCGCGATGAAGAGATTTTGCGCATGATGCAAATCTTGATTCGCAAGACCAAGAATAACCCCATCTTATTAGGGGAGCCAGGAGTGGGTAAGACCGCCATTGTGGAGGGGTTAGCCCAGCGCATCGCCAAAAAGGAAGTGCCCTTATCCTTGCAACACAAGCAAGTGGTGATGTTGGATATGAGCATGCTCATTGCCGGGGCCAAGTATCGGGGGGAATTTGAGGAGCGTTTAACTAAGGTAGTAGAAGAGGTCAAAAAAGCGGGCAATGTGATTTTATTCATTGATGAAATCCACACCATCGTGGGCGCGGGCGCGTCTGAGGGGAGCATGGATGCGGCTAATATTTTAAAGCCTGCCTTAGCGCGTGGGGAGTTGCACACCATCGGGGCGACCACGCTTAAAGAATATCGTAAATACTTTGAAAAGGACAGCGCGCTCACGCGCCGTTTTCAGCCCATCGCCCTAGAGGAGCCCAGCGTGAATGAAACCTTGCAAATTCTAAGAGGACTCAAAGAGAGTTTAGAAGCCCACCACAATGTGAGCATTACTGATAGCGCGTTGGTAGCCAGCGCGAAGCTTTCACACCGCTATATCACCAATCGCTTTTTGCCCGATAAAGCCATTGACTTGATCGATGAGGCCGCTGCCGAGTTGAAAATGCAAATCGAATCCGAACCTTACGCGCTCTCCCACACCAAAAGGCTAGTGCAACAACTAGAGGTAGAAAAACAAGCCCTCTTGATGGAGGAGAACCCCAGCAACAAGCAACGCCTAGAGGAGGTGCAAAAAGAACTTAGC
Organism: Helicobacter mehlei; assembly: GCF_007280785.1. NCBI lineage: Bacteria > Pseudomonadati > Campylobacterota > Epsilonproteobacteria > Campylobacterales > Helicobacteraceae > Helicobacter > Helicobacter mehlei. The sequence goes on along the minus strand of NZ_VKGC01000005.1, from coordinate 88,239 downwards.
AACGCGCTAGAAGAGAAGCAACGCCTAGAGGCGCAATTTGAAAACGAAAGGCGGGTATTCAAGGACATCGCGCAGGCTAAGAACAATATTGAGAGCTTGAAGCGCGAATCTGAGCTTGCCAAACGCCAATCGGAGTTTGAAAGGGCGGCTAAAATTGATCATGGCGAGATCCCTAGATTGGAGCAGGCGGTGCGCGATTTAGAAGCGCAATGGGCGCGCATGCAAGAGCATGGGAGCTTGTTACAGCACGCTGTGAGTAAGGATAGCATCGCGCGCATTGTGAGCAAGTGGACCCAAATCCCGGTGCAAAAGATGTTGCAAGAGGAAAAAGATCGCATTTTACACATTGAGCAGGAGCTAGCTAAGAGCGTGATCGGGCAACCCCAAGCCATTAGCGCGATCGCCAAGGCAATCAAGCGCAATAAAGCGGGCTTGAGCGATCCTAATAAACCCATTGGGAGTTTTTTATTCTTAGGACCTAGTGGGGTGGGCAAGACCCAAAGCGCTAAGACCTTAGCCCAATTTCTCTTTGATAGCCAAAAGAATTTGATCAGATTGGACATGAGCGAATACATGGAAAAGCACGCGGTGAGTCGTCTGGTGGGTGCGCCTCCCGGGTATGTGGGCTATGAAGAGGGGGGGCAACTCACTGAGGCGGTGAGGCGTAGCCCCTATAGCGTGGTGCTTTTTGATGAGATTGAAAAGGCGCACCCGGAGGTGTTTAACATGCTCTTGCAGGTGTTAGACGATGGGCGACTCACGGATAATAAGGGCGTGGTGGTGGACTTTAAAAACACCATTATCATTTTGACCAGTAATATCGCCAGCGACAAGATCATAGAGCTAGAGAATGTACACGCCAAGCACAAGGCTGAACAAGAAGTGTTAAAAGCCTATGATATTCAAAACGATCAGATCATGGAGTTGAGCGAGGAATACGACAAGCAAAAGATGGTACAAGAAGCCCTGAAAGCCTACTTTAAGCCCGAGTTTTTAAACCGCCTAGATGAGATTGTGATCTTCAACCCTTTGCACATGGAAAGCATTGTGCAAATTGTGGATTTGATGTTTGCCCAAATCCAAGACAAGCTAGGCGAGCGGGGCGTACAAATCGCTTTGAGCGATCGCGCTAAAGAGTACATCGCTAAGAGCGGTTTTGATCCCATCTATGGCGCACGCCCCCTCAAGCGGGCTCTATACGACGAAGTGGAAGATAGGTTAGCTACGCTTCTTTTAGAAACAGACAGCACTACTTTAGGGGGTAAAAAACTCATTTTTGATGTCCTAGATGATAAGATTACAATTGGGCAACTCTAGCCACATATCTTAAAATATATCAAGAGGAGTGTCTGTGCGTTCGTTTTCTTTAGGCAAACAGATTTTAGTGCTTTGGGGTCTTGCGATGGGTGCAATCTTCATCGTTTTGGTGCTTTTTTACCACAATAACAAACGATCAGTCTCCCATGTCAATCGCCTCGTGGCCAATGACTTGCAAGAACTCTTAGAAGAGCAGATTAAACTCTCTGTAGATGTTTTGGCTTTTAGTATCTCTAATGCTCTTAAAGACATCCCCCATGCTACAGATGCGCAGAAAAAGAAGATTGTGACTGATATGATCACCAATTTCCGCTTTGAAAAGGATCGATCGGGCTACTTCTTTGTCTATGAAGGATATGTGCCCTTTGTAATGCCCAACTTAAAGGGCGATCTTTCTAGGTTTAAGAATATGCAAGATAGGAATGGGGTTTATATCATTCAAGAACTCCACAAAGTAGCCATGAACAATGGGGGTTTTGTGCATTATGTGTTCCCTAAACCCTTGCCCGATGGGAGCACGCGCGATGTCCCTAAAATCTCCTATGCTCAAAAGATCGCGGGCACCCAGGATTGGTGGATTGGCACGGGGATGTACACAGACAACATCGCCCAGCGCACCCTAACGATTTCTCAAGCCATTGATAAAGATTTGAGTGAAAAGTTCTATGTCTATGCACTCATCGTCGTGCTCTTTTTGATTATTGTTGTGGTCCCGCTTTACTATGCCTTTTACCGTAAAATCACTAGCAACATTAGATTGTTGAGCAGTTCGCTTAAAGAATTCTTTGCTTTTGTGAATTACCGTGTCAAAAAAGAGCCCGAAGAGTTGAATTTGCAATCCAAAGACGAGTTGGGTGACATGGCACGCGCCTTAAAAAACAATTTAAAAGAAGCGGTCGAGCACTTCCAGGCCGACCAACATTTTTCCAAAGACGCTTTAAATGTCTTAGGTGGTGCGCATTTGGGGGATTTTAGTAAAAGCATCCAAGCCTATGCGGCTAATCCCGAACTCCAACGCTTGGGCAAGGATTTAAATGCTTTTTTTGACTTTTTAAGCCAGATGTTTAGCCGTATCCGCAATGCCCTCCAAGCCTACTCCAGCAATGATTTTAAAGAGGGCATGGATCTTGCAAACTTAAATGGCGGGTTTTTACAACTTGCCAATGACATCAATACCTTGCAACAGAGTATTGTCCATTCGCTCAAAAACTCTTTAGATGTCGCCCACGCTCTCTACCAAGAAACCGATGCGCTCAACCAAACCAGCAACCGCTTACAAGAGGCTTCTAAGCAACAAGTTAGCTCCCTAGAGCAGACTACTAGTGCTCTGGAGCAAATTAGCCAGAGCATGCAGAGCATCAACACCAAGAGCCAAGAGGTGATCGAACAATCTGATGGGATCAAAAACATGGTGGTGGTTATCAATGACATTGCCGATCAAATTACACTATTGGCCTTGAATGCCGCCATTGAAGCCGCACGGGCAGGTGAGCATGGGCGTGGCTTTGCGGTGGTGGCTGATGAGGTGCGCAAACTAGCCGAGCGCACCCAAAAATCTTTAGGCGAGATTGAAATCAACACCCAGTCCCTCACCCAATCCATTAATGATAGCGCGCAAGCCATCGAGGAACAGACTCAAAGCATTGGCAAGATCAGCGCGGCGATGGAGGCTTTGGAAGAAACGATGACAAACAATGCGGAGATCACCGCAACTTCCTTGAGTATTAGCCAAAATGTGCAAAAGATCGCACAAAATATCTTGGATGAAGCCAATAGCAAGAAATTTTGATAACCGCCCCATCGGGGGGACACAAGTAACACCCCAAAGAACACCATGCCCTCATTTTCTCTAGGCAAACAGATTGTAGCTCTATGGATGCTCACCATTGTGGCTGTGGTTGCGACCTTGTTGCTCTTTGCGCAAAATAACCGCGAGTCTGTCCATCAAGTCAATGCTTTGGTGAGTGCCGATTTAAAGGACATGCTGGGTGGCAAGCTCAAATTGGCCATAGATACCGCAAGCTTTAATATTGCCCACGCTATTAAAGAAGTCCCCACACAGGTAGCCAAAGAGCAGATCATTGTTAAAATGCTCAAGGGCTTTCGCTACGATGAGGATAAATCTGGCTACTTTTTTGCTTACAATAAATACACCCCTATTTACACCGCCAATCCCAAATACCGCATCGGCCAAAGTGCTGAGAATGTCAAGGATAAAAACGGCGTGTATTACATCAAAGAACTTTACAATGCTGCGATGGCTGGGGGTAAGTTTGTCTATTATGTTTCACCTAAGCCTTTGGGTAACGGCCAAGTCCGCTATACGGCCAAGATTTCCTATGCCCAAAAGATCGCGGGCACCCAGGATTGGTGGGTCGGTGGGGGGATGTATATGGATAATATCGAGGAGCGCACCCATAGCATCACCCAGCTCATCGATCACAACTTGAGCCACAAATTCTATATCCATGTGGTTTTGGTGTTGATCTTTTTGGTGGCGGTGGTGATTCCGCTTTATTATCTCTTTTACCACAAAATCACCAGCAATATCCGCACCCTAAGTGGGGCACTCAAAGATTTTTTTGCCTTTGTCAATTACAAAGATAAAAAAGTGCCCCAAGAGATCATCTTGCGTTCTGATGATGAGTTGGGGCAAATGGCACGCGCACTCAACACCAGCATTCAAGAAGCTGTGCAACATTTGCAAGCCGATCAAGCCCTCTCTAAGGAGGTTCTAGTGGTGCTTAATAGCGCGCGTACGGGGGATTTCACCCGAAATATCCACACCCAAGCGATCAACCCAGAACTCCAGCATTTAGGGAGCAACTTCAACGATTTTTCCCAGTTTCTCAACCATATTTTCCATAAAATTTCCACAACCATTGAAACCTATTCGCAAAATGACTTCAGGACTAAAATGGATACTGCCCAGTTGCAGGGTGGGTTCTTGCAATTAGCTAATAATATCAACACTCTACAACAAAGCATTATCGCTTCTTTGCAAAACTCCTTAGACTTTGCCCACGCGCTCAACCAAGAAACCAACATGCTCAATGAAGCTACCCATGCCATGCAAGATGCTTCCAAACGACAAGGTCGATCGCTGGAGGCAACCACGCATGCCCTAGAGAAAATCACCGCCTCCACGCAAAGCGTGAATACCAAGAGCCAAGAGGTGATCGAACAATCTGATGGGATCAAAAACATGGTGGTGGTTATCAATGACATTGCCGATCAAATTACACTATTGGCCTTGAATGCCGCCATTGAAGCCGCCCGGGCGGGCGAGCATGGGCGTGGCTTTGCGGTGGTGGCTGATGAGGTGCGCAAACTAGCCGAGCGCACCCAAAAATCTTTAGGCGAGATTGAAATCAACACCCAGTCCCTCACCCAATCCATTAATGATAGCGCGCAAGCTATAAGCGAGCAAACACAGGGGATTGCCCAAATTAACGAGGCCATGCAAGAATTGGAGCAGAGCGTAGCGCATAACACCCAAATTGCGGCCACTTCCTCAAACATCAGCGAAAATGTGCAAAAGATCGCCCAAGATATTCTCAAAGAGGCCAGTAGCAAGAAATTTTAGCCTAACGGGTCAGCCATCTGTAGGCTTGTTTTGGTGAGCAGAAGGGGCTATTTTCTAATTTGATCAATGGCCTTTCTATATTGCTTCAAATCAGCATTTTTGACCCAAGAGATAATTTTTTTCATCACAACTCCATAAGCCTTGCTAAGGATGGTTTGGATCGCATCGTCATGGTTTTTGTCCATTCTGCCACCAACTGTATTTGCCTCATCAAAACTATCCAGACTTGTTGCGCCACGGCTGACTGAGTTTGCGCCCGCAAAACTATCCGAACTTGTAGCTTCTTGAAAATACGAATAAGTGATGGCATGTTCTGCACCGACATTGATGGCAAAGTTGTGGGTAGTCCGTCCTGTCTTGGGTTCAAAGAATTTGAACAAGACAGCACCAGCACTTTGATCCACCGTTGTTTTCATATGAGTGTCCTCTGGATCGTCTGTGTTAATGTCTGCATCGACCAATATACCTACCCATCCTCTGATTTTTAAAATAGAGTAAATTTTGCTTTTTTGCTTGGGCGTTAAATTTTGTGCAGATGCCAAGTGTATGATGTTATAACCTTTTTTTTCAAAAATCTCTTGCACCTGCCTCACTAAAGCATTTTGGAATCGTTGGATATAGGGCTGGACATTTTCATCTGCTTGGATGTGTGGGGCTAAGATGGCAATCGTATGGTTGTTGGCATCCTCTTGGCTAATAGCGATAGGATAGTTAAAGTCTAGGGGAGTAGCACTTTTCTTAAGAGTTGCGTGCTTTTTGGCTTGGTTGGTTTTTGCACCCGTGTCTATAGCACAGCCTGAGAGTGCGAGCGATACCCCCATCAGTGCCAATAACATGTCCTTTGTAATCTTGCGCATGGGACTCCTTAAAAGTTAAAGAAGTTGCCATTTTGGGATTTTATTTGTTAATTTTAGTTTAAAGTGCCATGATCTATTCTGCAATTTTTAATTCAAACCCCACAAGGGGGTTTTTAGAGTGGCTTTAATCAAATGGGGATAAAATGGGGAATGGGGGAGCCATATAAAGGAGAACTATGCAACTTGATCCTAGCATTTTTAGAGAATACGACATCCGGGGGATTTTTGGGCAAAATCTCACCCAAGAGGTGGTCTATAACATTGGTGTGTATTTGGGTCGCTTGATGGCTCTAAGCGGGCCATGTGTGGCGGTGGGCTATGATGCGCGCACACATTCACCGCTTTTGTTTGAGTGGCTTAAAAATGGTTTGCAAAACTCTTTAGAGGTCTATGATTTGGGCTTGATCCCCACCCCTATAGCCTATTTTGCAACCTTTAACAAAATTGAGGGGATCAGCATCCCCCACTCGATTATGATCACGGGCTCGCACAACCCACCTGATTACAATGGGTTTAAAATCACGTTGGACCAACAGCCCTTTTATGGCGCACAAATCCAAGCCCTCAAAGAGGAGATTGCCAAACAACCCCTAGCATATGCCCCCAGCCTCAGCACGCCCAAAAAACTTAATGCTCTTAGGGCTTACCATGAATATTTGATCCAAGCCTTTAAGCACCTCCAAAACTTCCCCCGAAAAATCGCGCTGGATTTTGGAAATGGCGTGGGGGCTTTGGGGCTAGAACCCGTGCTAAAAGCACTCAATACCAATTTTGATAGCCTCTATTCTAATCCGGATGGGACTTTCCCTAACCACCACCCCGATCCCAGTGAAGAAAAAAATTTAGCCACTTTAAAGGCGTACATGCAAGCACAAGGCATAGAAATTGGACTCGCCTTTGATGGCGATGCCGATCGAATCGCCCTACTCACACCTAAACGTACCTATGGGGGCGATGAGTTGGCCATTGTGCTAGCCGAGCAGATGTTAAAACAGGGTATCAAGCCCCTAGTGATTGGGGAAGTCAAATGTTCGCAAGTGATGTATGACACCATTAATAGTTTTGGTGAGGCATTGATGTATAAAACAGGGCATAGCAATTTAAAAGTCAAGCTCAAAGAAACAAGGGCGCATTTGGCGGCTGAGATGAGCGGACATCTCTTTTTTAACGATCGCTACTTTGGCTATGACGATGCCCTTTATGCGGCTTTACGCCTCTTGGAGCTGTTAAGCCAAAAAAGCCCTCAAGAATTAGAGGCGCGTATGCAGGCCCTGCCCTATTCTTACAAAACTGCAGAAGAAAAAATCAACGTGCCCGAGGAGCGAAAATTCCAAATCATTGAAAAGCTTAAAAACTCTCTCCAAGCACCTTTGCCACCCAATTTCCCACCCATTGTTAAGGTGATTAGCATTGATGGTGTGCGGGTGATTTTTGAGCATGGTTTTGGGCTGGTGCGTGCGAGCAACACCACCCCCACACTAGTCATGCGTTTTGAGGGCAAAGACCAAACTTGTGCAGAGCACTACAAAAAGAGCTTGCTGGACTTGCTAGAGCTATAAAGGAAAGTGGGAGGGAGACTCCCCCCAAGGGGGGGGAGGGAGAAACCGCAACTAGTCTTGATTGTTGCTGTTATTGCTGTTGTTGCTATTGTTGCTGTTATTGCGGTTGCTGTTATTGCTGTTGTTGCTATTGTTGCTGTTCCTGCTGTTATTGCTGTTGCTGCTCATAACATACTCCTTTCATGGATTTGAAAACCTCAGGATCTGCTAGACTGGAGTCCAGCAAACCCCTCATTTTCATAGCCGTAGTTTAGCGTAAGTCTTGTTTACTTTGGTAAACAGACTGATATAAAATCTTTCAAGCTATAATAATAAACTTTAAGTTTCTCATAATATGTCTCTAGTTTATTACCATAGCATAATCAAGAATCATGCACATGTGCCCTTAAGCCCCGCAGTTATCGCAAAATTCTAGTGCTATTTTTTGGGTTGGTGCCAGTACAAATGATTCTGCAAAAATCCAAGCAAAGATTTGGGTCTATCCCATATCAAAGCAAGAACTCACTCCAATACGATTTTTTCACTAACCACATTAGGTTTTCTAGGCAAATTATAGCGGCGGCGTTTCTCCCAAAGAGATTTGCGGCTAATGCCTAGCCTCTTGGCCAATTCGGTGTCAGTGTAACAAGGGCTAAACTGCTGGATGGCATTTTTTTCATAATCTTGGATGGAGAGCAGACCTGAGGGGATCAAGGGCTCCTCACCCTCCAAATAATGCACGACCCCCTCAAATTCCAGACTATCATGCCCGACAAAAGAAACCATCGCATGGTGATTGGGGAGTGTTTTTAAAAGTTTTTCGCGATCTTGGTGGCGCAAAACCTCTAAATGTGTGATGTAGGTTGCATGCAAGTGGCTAGGTTCGTGTTTGAAAACTTCTTGGATGCTATGGGTTTTTAAAGAAAAAAACTCCAAGTCTAGCCCATTGACCCGAGCATAGTTTAACGCAAACAAGTCGGCGGTGCTTTGGGTGTGGCTGTGCAAAACAAGAGGGAGGGAATCTTCACAACTATAGCTCACATTGAGGTCTTGGGTTATGAAGTCTAAATAGCGTTCATGGACCCCTGCACGCACCATCGCCTCTTTGTAAGCTTTGTGGTAAGTGATCTTGCGAATCAGCTCATCCATTTTAAAGGGCTTTAAAATATAATCCCTAGCACCCGCCTTGATCGGGCGATTGACACTATCCTCACTCACAAACGAGGCCATCATGATGGTGATCGCCTTCGAGTTTTTACGCACAAAGTGCTCACAACGATCCACACAGACCTTAGAAGAAATCAACACCACATCGTAATCTTCTTTAAAGTGGTGGAAAATACTCGAAGCACTTTGGCATTTATAGCCCAAACTGCTCAAAGCAGAGGCAATGCTTTGGGCCAAATGCACCTCATCTTCAATGATTAAAACGCTCTGTGTTCTGTTCATCTTGCTTGGGTGGGTACCAAGATGCTGGTTTGGACCAACACTTGTGCGCCCACGCCCTCCTTTCTTCCAATAAAGCCTAAGCCCTCTGTTGTGGTTGCTTTCAAATTGATTTGGTGGGGCTGGATTTTTAAGAGTTTGGCTAGATTTTGGCAAATTGCCATTCTATAGGGAGCAATTTTAGGGATTTGGGCAAATAAGGTGGTATCGATGCCCACCACCACATGCCCTAAATTTTGCACCAAGCCATAAATGCTTTGCAACATGAGGGCTGAATCCATGCCCGCATAGGCAGGATTTTGATCGCTATAATACATGCCAATATCTCCACCCTTGATCGCCCCTAATAGCGCATCTATCAGGGCGTGCAAAAGCACATCCCCATCGCTATGTGCCTTAAAGCCTTGCTGTTGGCTATCTTTAGGATCGATCTCCACACCCCCTATTTTCATAACTTTATTGGGCTCAAATCCATGCACATCAAAACCCATCCCAAAGGAGTGGTTAGAAACTTGCGACTGGGGGGGCAGATCGCGCGCATAGGTGAGTTTATGCAGGCGCGTGCTCCCAGAGATATAGGCTACCCGCGCGCCCAAGCTCAAGATCGCACTACTCTCATCACTAAACGCACCAGTGGCATAAGCTTTTTTAAGCACGGCCGTGCGGCAGAGTTGGGGGGTTTGCACACACCGTACCCCATCGCGATTAAGCACTTGGTTATCTTGGTAGATCAGCGTATCACTTGCGGGTAAGCTAGGGGCTACACAATCTAAAACTTGCTCATGCATGGCTGAAAATAAATTGTGCAAAACAGGGTAATCCAAACAAAAGCGCGCCACATCGCTCACCATCACCAGGGGTGTATCAACCAGATCGAGCGCATTTTGCACGGATTGTTGGCGGGTTTTACCCCCCAAAATCACGCTAACTAAGGGATCACTAAAACGCTGTTGGAGATAAATTTGCTCTACCGGGTGGCTGACCACTAGAAAGATTTGCGCAAAACATGCCGTGCCTTGAAAATCCCGACACACCTTTTCTAACAAGGGCATACCCTCTAAGGGCCACCATTGTTTTTTGATCTTAAAAGCACCTTCCAAACTTTCCAAAAAGCGCACACTTGATCCAGCTGCAGGCAAGATAAGCGAAACACCCATAGACCTGAAAGCCTGAAAATCTAACAGAGAAACAGACATATCCAACACACACAATCCATCATTTATAAAAGTAACAAAATATTCTAGCATTCTAAATCTTAAAGGGGTGTTAGTACGATTTAAGCCAGCATTTAAAAGCTTATGTTAGGGTGCAAGATTTTAAATAAAGGAGAAGAGATGAGCCGTGAGTACTGCGCCAAGCGCGCCAACGACCCCATTAAAACCCAGTTGCACTACGCCAAAAAGGGCGTGATCACTGAAGAGATGGCTTATATCGCCAATGTAGAAGAGGTGAGCCCTGAGCTTGTGCGCTCTGAAGTGGCGCGGGGGCGTTTGATCATCCCAGCCAATATCCAGCACCAAAATTTAGAACCCATGGGCATTGGGATCGCGCTCAAAACCAAGATCAACGCCAATATCGGTAGCTCTGCCATCATCCACTCTGTAGAAGAAGAGGTAGAAAAATTGCGGGTTGCTATGAAATACGGAGCGGACACGGTGATGGATCTCTCCACTGGGGGGGATTTGGACGCGATTCGCCAAGAGATTATTAACGCCTCTAGTGTACCCATTGGCACCGTGCCGATGTATCAAATTTTGCACGATGTCAATAACGATGTGATGCAACTAGACATTGAGACGATGCTAGGGGTGTTAGAAAAACAAGCCAAACAGGGGGTGAGTTATTTTACGATTCACTGCGGGTTTTTGCTCGAACACATGCCCTATGTGAGTCAGCGCAAAATGGGCATTGTGAGTCGGGGGGGGAGCTTGATGGCAGCTTGGATGATGCATTACCACAAGCAAAACCCTTTTTATAGCGCTTTTGATGAGATTCTAGCCATCTGCCAACAATACGATGTGAGCTTGAGTTTGGGCGATTCTTTGCGCCCGGGATGTCTAGCCGATGCGAGCGACACCGCCCAATTTGCCGAATTGAAAGTGCTAGGCGAGTTAGCCCAAAGAGCGTATGAAAAAGATGTGCAGGTGATGATTGAGGGCCCCGGGCATGTGCCCTTGAATCAAATTGAGCGCAATGTCAAACTCCAACAAGAGTTTTGTAACCAAGCCCCCTTTTATGTGCTAGGACCTTTGGTAACCGATATTGCGGCCGGATACGATCACATCGCTAGCGCGATTGGGGCGTGTGTAGCCGCATGGAAGGGAGTGGCGATGCTTTGCTATGTAACCCCCAAAGAACATCTAGGCTTGCCCAATGCTAAAGATGTCAGAGAGGGGATTTTAGCCTACAAGATCGCTGCCCATGCCGCTGACATCGCGCGCGGTCGGGTGAATGCACGGGTACGCGATGACTTGATGAGCGATGCTAGGTATGCCTTTGAGTGGAACAAACAATTTGAGCTCGCCTTGGATCCCGATCGCGCTAGAGAGTATCACGATGAGGCTTTACCCCAAGAAGTCTTCAAAGAGGCGGAGTTTTGCTCCATGTGCGGCCCCAAGTTTTGCAGTTACAAGGTGAGTCAGGACATTTTTAAGAATTACAAGGGGGCTTAGGGTTTGTTTTCTCTAGTGGAGGCAAGGTAATAATAAATTGCCTTGATCTCATCGGGGGTTAGGTTGTATTTGGGCATGATGGATTTGCCATTGGTGAGGGCTTTTTTAAAGGCTTCAAACTCTAGGTTGTTGATGGGAGGGGCTTTGATGGAGTGTTGCTGGTTATCTTGGGTATAGCTGGTGATCACTTGTTCTGTGCCCAAAGCCCCATGGCACTTGGCACAACTGATGTTGCGGGGGTTGTTGTAAAGTTCCTTGCCATATTCGGCGGTGGTGATAAAGCTATTTTCTGTGGCTAGGCTGGTGCCAACCAGTAAAAACAAGCCACGCAACAGCCTTTGTAGGTAAGTGATTGTGCACATCGTCCCTATCTTTCAAAAATTTTGATTATAATAGCACAAAAACTTTAGCGAGCTTAAGATGGTTTTACTAGACGGGCAGGCATTGGCAAAGCTAAAAGAAAAGGAGCTGTGTAGTGCAGTGCAGAGGCTCTCTTTAGTGCCTTGCCTAGTGGTGATCTTGGTAGGTCAAGACCCCGCAAGCGTGCTCTATACTAATATGAAAGTTAAGGCGTGTAAGCGTGTGGGGATTGCTTGTCATTTGCAAAGCTTTGAATCCGCAATCTCTCAAGATCGTTTGCTCCAAGCCATCAAAGCCTATAATGATGACCCACAAGTGCATGGGATTTTAGTCCAGTTGCCCTTGCCTACACACATGGATACCAGAGAGGTGATCGAGAGCATTGACCCGCATAAGGATGTCGATGGTTTCCACCCGCTCAATATCGGGCGGGTCTATTCTAATAGTGCTTCCAAAGGTTTTTTACCCGCTACGCCCATGGGGGTGATGGAATTACTAGAACATTACCAAATCCCTATCAAAGGGCAAGATGTTGCCATTATTGGGGCAAGCAATATCATTGGTAAGCCCTTAGCCTCTTTAATGCTCAATGCCGGAGCGACCATTAGTTTATGCCACATTTTGACTAAGAATATTAGTTTTTACACCCAAAACGCCGACATTGTGTGTGTGGGGGTAGGCAAACCAAAGCTCATCCAAGCCCCCATGATCAAACAAGGTGCAGTGGTGGTGGATATTGGGATCAACAAGGATGAACAAGGTAATATTGTGGGTGATGTAGATTTTGATGGTGTGCAAGAGAAGGTGAGCTACATTACGCCCGTGCCTAGAGGTGTAGGACCAATGACGATTTCTTGTTTGTTGCAAAATACCCTTTTAGCGGCCAAGAGGGTAGAGACTTCTTCAAAGGATTAAGATGGCGTTGTTAAAAAGTTTGCGGGATTTTGCGCTGAGCTGGGTGGGCACAATTGTGTTGGTGCTCTTGGCAATTTTCTTTGTTGCCCAAGCCTTCGTGATTCCCTCCCGCTCTATGGTGGGCACTCTTTATGAGGGGGACATGCTTTTTGTCAAGAAGTTTAGCTATGGCATTCCCTTGCCCAGACTCCCATGGTTGGATTTTTCCTTGCTCCCTGATTTTAGAGGGAATGGGCATTTATTTGAGGGCAAAAGACCCCAAAGGGGTGAAATTGTGGTCTTTATCCCCTACACCAATAAGGGCTACTGGGTCAAAAGACTTTTTGCCACTGGGGGCGATGAAGTGATTTTTAATCAAGAGGGCTTTTATTTGCACCCCAAAGAGAGCGACAGCGATCCAGATTACATCTCCAAACACTTCCCCAACCACCAGATCAAGCAATTTTTAGGTAAGGACTTCGTTTTTGCGCCCTATGCCTCCAAACACCCCGGGATTTTTTATAGCCAAAATAACATGGCTTTTAGCAATATGCAGATGCTCCATGCAACCCAGCCCTTTGGCGTGGCGATGCAACTCATCGACCTAGAGGGCACCCCTGCCTTTTATAGCAAGATCGAATCCGATCACTTCTTTATGATCGGGGATAACCGCGATGATAGCACTGACTCGCGTTTTGTAGGGAGTGTACCCTATAGCCACATTATAGGCACGCCGTGGTTTGTCTATTTTAGTATCAACTTAACCAATAGTGTTGAGGCTAACACCAAAAACCCTAAAAATCTCTTCACCGTACGTTGGAAACGCATGTTTAAAAGCGTGGAGGGCTTGGAACACCAAATCCCCACACCCCGCAAGCAAGTGGGGAGCTGATGCAAAATTTAAAGGTTGTGGTGGGTTGCGACCATGCGGGCTTGGATTTGGCTCACTTTGTATATACGTTTTTGCAACAAAAACAGGCCCAGATTACGATGTTTGCGCCCCCTAAGGGGCAACGGGTAGATTACCCCGATTTTGCCCATCAAGTGAGTGATGCCTTAAAGCAGGATTGCCAAGCCAAAGGTGTTTTGGTGTGTGGGAGCGGGATTGGCATGAGTATGGCTTGTAATAGAGTGACTGGCATGCGCGCTGCTCTCTGCACAGATGCCTACATGGCTAGAATGGCAAGATTACACAATGATGCCAATGTGCTCTGTTTGGGGCAAAATGTCGTAGGCTTTGGGGTAGCCTTAAGTATTTTAGAGGCTTTTTTTAGCACAGAGTTTGAGGGCGGGCGGCATGTCCTCCGTTTAGCCAAACTAGAGGGGCAACCATGTTAGCTGAGTGGATGCTCATCACGCTCATGGTGCTTTTTGTGGCTTATATGGCGGTACGGGCATTTTTTTACCGCTCCATTGCTAAAAAGCAGGAAAAATATTCGGCATCCATGAAACTTACCTTGCAAGAGGCAGAAGTGTTGATCCAAAAACACCAATTACAGCTACAACGCTCGTTGGGCACCATTGATATTTTAACCCACGAAATGAACGCGCTCAAAGATGAAGTCAAGGTTTTAAAACAGCGTAACGCCCAATACCGCCTAGAAACTGACAAATACAAGGCACGGATCAAAGAGTTAGAACAAAAAATTGAGGCATTATTATAAGGAAATCCATGTTTAGCCAAAAGCTCAAATCCCAGCTTCGCGACAATATTAGAGAGATTGAAAATTACCCCCAAAACGGTATTTTATTTAAGGACATCACACCTTTAATCAGCCACCCAACTTTATTCAGTGCTCTCATTGATGCACTCAAGGATCGCTACAAGCACCACAGCCTAGATTTTGTGGTGGGCATTGAGGCACGGGGATTTATTTTGGGTGCAGCTCTAGCCTATGCCTTGCGGGTGGGGTTTGTGCCCATACGCAAAAAGGGCAAGCTCCCCTCTAAAACCCTGAGTGCAAATTATAGTTTGGAGTATGGCAAGGACAGCGTGGAAATCCATGCCGATGCCTTGCGTGAGATCAAAGATGCCCATGTGATCTTGGTTGATGATTTGATCGCTACGGGGGGGACGGCATTGGCGAGTTTAGAACTCCTAGATAAACTCCAAGCCAAGTGTATTGAAGCATGTTTTTTGATCGCGCTTAGGAGTTTGGGTGGGTTGCAAAAAATCGCTGAACAGGCCAATGTATTTAGTGTTTTAGAGTATGAACGCTAGAGGTTTTGTGTGGAAGCTTTTATTATAGATTTGTGGGACAAATACGCCGCTACTTGGGGTTATCTGATTCTCTTCTTTTGGAGTATTTTGGAGGGTGAAATTGGGTTAATCTTGGCTGGGATTGCCAGTTACGCTGGGCATATGAATATCTTTTTGGCAATTTTGGTGGCTGGCTTAGGGGGATTTACGGGAGATCAAATTTATTTTTATGTGGGCCGCACTGGCAAGCACTACATCAAAAAACGCCTCGAAAAACAGCGGCGCAAACTAGCTCTTGCACATTTGCTTTTGCAAAAATACGGCTGGTTTATTATCTTCATCCAACGCTACATGTATGGCATGCGCACGATTATCCCAATTAGTATTGGGATCACCCGTTATAGTGCCCTGAAATTCGCACTCATCAATCTTTTAAGTGCTTTTGTGTGGGCATCGATCACCATTTTGCTCGCTTGGTATTTTGGCGAGCAAATTTTTGCCTTGCTGGGATTGCTTAAGCGTTATCCTTACCTCGTTATACTATTCTTGGTCTGTACGCTGGGTGGCGTATTTTGGTATTTCAGAGCGCACACAAAAAGGATCGATAAGAAAATCCAAAAAGTCCAGCAGGGCTTAGAACTTAAGAAAGGAAAGGAATGTTGAAACTCAAGTTAGAAGAGACTTGTTTTAAAGCTTTAGAAGCTGATGTGGCAGTTGTGTTTGTGGTGGAGAAGGATTTAAAATCCTCTTGGATACACAATGAACGGCAGCTAGAAACTTTTAATTACGAGGGCGAAGGCATGTTTGTGGATCAGCACCACAAGGTCGTTTATGTGGGCGTGCCTAAAAGCGATGTGCATTTATTTAGAGAAGCCGCTTGCCAAGCGGTTCGTGCCATTAAAAAAATGCACTTCAAAAGTGCCAAGGTGGGACTCTATGCCGCTAAACACTCCGTGGAACAATATGCCCTCTCAGAAACGATGTTGGCAATTTTTACAGGTCTGCAATTTGGCATGTATGAATACGAAACCTACAAGGAGAAAAAGACCAAAACGCACCTCAAAGAGGTTCTTGTAGCCCTAGGCGATGCTAAGGAATTTGCAGAGGAGCCCCATACGCTCAAGGGGGTTTTAGAAAAGAAAATCCACAAAGCCCGTATCTTGGTCGAACATGTCAATTTGGCACGCGATTTGGTCAATACTCCACCAAATGTCGCCAGCGCGCCCTATGTGGCTAAAATTGCCCAAGATTTGGCGGAAAAAAATGGCTTAGACTGTTTTGTGCATGGTGAGGACTATTTGAAAGAAAAAAAGATGGGGGCTTATTTAGCGGTCAATCAGGCTTCTGCTAATCCGCCCCAACTTGTCCATGTGATCTACAAGCCCAAACATGCCAAGAAAAAAATTGTCTTAGTGGGTAAGGGCTTGACTTATGATTGTGGCGGACTGAGTATCAAGACCTCTGAGTACATGATCACCATGAAAGCCGATAAGGGTGGGGCGTGTGCGGTCTTAGCGGTGGTGAATGCCCTAGCGCATCTGGGCGTAGAAGCAGAGGTGCATGCCGTGCTGGGTCTAGCTGAAAACATGATTGCAGGCAATTCTTACCGCCCCGATGATATTTTGATCTCCAAAGAGGGCAAGAGCATCGAAGTGCGTAATACCGATGCGGAAGGGCGTTTAGTGCTGGCAGATTGCTTGAGTTTCGCCCAAGATTTGGAACCCGACTTGATCGTGGATTTTGCTACTCTTACAGGGGCTTGCGTGGTGGGCTTAGGTTCTTATACCAGCGGGATCATGGGGAATAATGAAGAACTCAAAAACCAGTTTGAAAAATCTGCCCTCAAAAGTGGGGAGTTGGTGGCTAAATTACCCTTTAACCGCCATTTACGCAAACTTTTAGATTCTAAAATGGCAGACATTAGCAACATCACCCCCGTGCGCTATGGGGGCGCGCTCACCGCTGGATTGTTTTTAAACGAGTTCATCCGTGAGGCTTACAAGGATAAGTGGCTACACATTGATATTGCTGGACCTGCCTATGTTGAAAAAGATTGGGATGTGAATACCCCGGGTGCTAGTGGGGCAGGTGTGCGCATGTGTGTGCAATTTGTGCTCGATGTCTTGGCCAAGTCTTAATGGGTCTCTCTGTTGGAATTGTGGGCTTACCCAATGTGGGTAAGTCCAGCTTGTTTAATGCGCTCACCCGTACCGCACAGGCCCAGAGTGCTAATTATCCTTTCTGTACCATCGACCCCAATAAGGCTATCGTGGATGTGCCCGATGCGCGCTTAAAGGAGCTAGCCAAGATTGTCAAACCTCAAAAAATCCAGCACTCTAGCGTAGAATTTGTGGATATTGCTGGGCTCATCAAGGGGGCATCTGCTGGCGAGGGCTTGGGTAACCAATTCTTGGGGCATATCAAAGAATGTGCGGTGATCTTGCATGTGGTGCGTTGTTTTGAGGATGATGACATCACGCATGTGAGCGGAGAGGTCAATCCCCTAAGCGACATTGAAACCATAGAGATTGAACTCATTTTAGCAGACATCCAAACCCTCCAAAAACGCATAGAAAAACTAAACAAGCTAGCCAAAAGCAACAAAGAAGCCCAAGCGCATTTAAACCTCGCCCAAAACCTCTTAGAACACCTCAATGCCTTGCATCCAGTGAGTAGTTTTAAAGATAAAAATAACCCTTACTTTGAGGAGTTGGAAAAAGAGTTGCGCTTTTTGAGTGCCAAGAAGGTGATCTATGTGGCTAATGTGGGTGAGGAAGATGCCAGCTCTTTAAATACCCATGCGTGTCGCGTGCGGGATTTAGCCCAGCAAAGAGGGGCGTGTTTTGTGGGTTTGAGTGCCAAGTTAGAGGAGGAGCTAGGGAGCATGGAAACAGCGGAATCCCAAGAGTTTTTAGAAAGTTTGGGGATCAAGCAAAGCGGGTTAGAACAAATCATTAGCCTGAGCTTTCAAGAATTGGGTTTGATGAGCTATTTCACCGCTGGAATCAAAGAGGTTAGGGCTTGGACAATCACTAGGGGCTCGAGTGCGCCAGTAGCTGCGGGGGTGATCCATAAGGACTTTGAAAAGGGCTTTATTAGGGCTGAAACGATCTCTTATAACGATTTTATTGCCTATGGGGGTGAGGCGGGTGCGCGTGCTAAGGGAGCACTGAGAGTGGAAGGCAAAGACTACATCGTGCAAGATGGAGATGTGATGCACTTTAGATTCAATGTCTAGGTGTTATAATAGACCACCTTTTTAAGGAGAGTGCATGACCAATAACTTAGCGCATATCGATCAAGTTACCAGCTTACATAAAAATAACGAACTCCAGCTTCTGTGCTTTAAATTAGGCAAGAATAGAGACCTTTATGCGGTGAATGTGTTTAAAATCCGCGAGGTGGTGAAATATGAGGGGAGTTTGACCATCATCAGCCATGAGCCTAATTCTTTGGTGGAGGGCTTGATTATCATTCGGGAGATGACCATTCCTTTGATTGACATGAAAAAATGGTTCTATTATGACAGCAACAACAAGCAAAAGGACTTGCGTCCTTACCGCGTTGAAAGGGCTGAGGGGGAGGATGATATTATCATGATCTGCGAGTTCTCGCGTTGGACCATTGGGGTGCGTATCTACGAAGCCGATCGCATCCTCAATAAAAAATGGACCGAGATCGAACAGAGTGCAGGCGTGGGGGGCAATACGGGTAATTCTAAATTAGTCAGTCGCACGCGCTATTTTGATGGGCGTTTGGTGCAGGTGGTGGATATTGAAAAAATGCTAGTCGATGTCTTCCCTTGGATTGAAGATGAAAGCCGTGCAGAATTGGAAAAACTCTCCAAAGTCTATAGCGATAAAATGGTTTTGCTGGCTGATGATTCGCCCAGCGTGCTCAAGACCATGCAGGTGATCTTAGACAAACTGGGGATCAAACACTTGGACTTCATCAACGGGCAACAGCTCTTAGATTATCTCTTTGATAAAGAAACCATTGTTGAGGATGTGGGCTTGATCATCACCGATTTAGAGATGCCCGAGGTAAGTGGGTTTGAGGTGATCAGACGGACTAAATTAGACCCCAACACCGCTAAAATCCCCATTGTGGTCAATTCTTCCATGAGTGGGAGTTCTAATGAGGAGATGGCACGCTCCTTGCATGCCGATGACTTCATCTCTAAGTCCAACCCCTTAGATGTGGAGCGTATCATTAAAAATTTCATGCACACTGAGCGGGCTTAGAGTGGATTATCATACCATCCCCTCGCCTTGCTATGTCCTAGAATTAAGCAAACTCCAACACAATCTAGCACTACTAGAGCGGGTACAACAACAGGCAGGAATTAAAATCTTGCTTGCCTTGAAGGGTTTCGCTTTTTGGCGTTGCTTTGAGTGGGTGCGCCCCAGTTTGCAGGGGTGTTGTGCCAGTGGGGTGCATGAGGCGTTATTGGCTTATGAGGAATTTGGTTCTAGAGAGAGTGGGAAAGACATCTGCATTTTTAGCCCGGGCTTTAAAAAGGCAGATATTTTAGAAATCCTCCCCATCGCCACGCACATTATCTTTAACTCCTTTAACCAATACATGGCTTATAAAGATTTGGTGCTCAAAAAAAACCAGCAATTAGATAAATTGGGGCTCTCACCCATTAAGATGGGCTTGAGACTCAACCCGCTTTATAGCGAGGTTAGTCCCTTGATTTATAACCCCTGCGCCCCCTTTAGCCGTTTGGGGATCACGCCCAGTGCTTTTCAGGAGGGTATAGAAAAATACGGACTAGAGAGCATTAGTGGGCTACACTTCCACACACATTGCGAACAGGATGCGCTGGCGTTTCAAAGAACCCTAGAGCACATCTGCAAGCACTTTGGGGAGGCAATTAAGCAAGTTCAATGGGTTAATTTTGGAGGCGGACACCACATCACCAGAGAAGGTTACCAAATAGAGGTATTGACTCAGTTGGTGCAGGATTTTAAAAGTCGCTATACTAATATTTGTGAGATTTTTTTAGAGCCCGGAGAGGCGGTTGGCTGGCAAGCGGGCTTTTTGTTAGCCAGCGTGATCGATGTGGTGCAAAATGATATGCCCATTGCAATCTTGGATGCCAGCATCGCCAACCACATGCCCGATTGCTTAGAGATGCCCTATAAGCCACAAGTGGCTAGGATAAACGCACAAGGGCTAGAGCAAGCCCATTTAGAGCCCCAAGAGAACCCTTGCATGCTGGGTGGCACCAGTTGTTTGGCGGGGGATTTTGTAGGACCCTATGGTTTTAAGAGTCCTTTGCAAATAGGCGATAAGCTCATTTTTCAAGACATGTTACATTACACCATTGTCAAAAACAACACCTTTAACGGGATTGCCCTACCCAGTTTGGGCTTGGTTGAGCATGATCGCTTTAAATTGCTCCAAAAGTTTGATTACACCCACTACAAGGAGCGTAATTAGTTAGTTTGCCTGATGGCAACAAATCCGCGATCCAGCCCAGCGTAGTCGCTATAAAAGCTGGCTTGGTAATTTTTTAACCCCAAGTACTCACTCAAGGATGCGCGGTGGGTAGCCCCCATCTCGCACACCAAGTATCTAACCCGCTTATGGGCCGCCTCATTAATCAAGGCTTTAATGATCTCATCGCCTTGTTCGCCCCCATAGAGGGCAATCTCAGGCTCATAACGTACAGAGGCATCTAAAGGGTAATCCAGCGCAACATAGGGTGGATTGCTCACCACCAAAGTGCGCGCCTGAATATCCACGCCCTCCATCAAAGAGGTTTGGAATAAAGAGATGCGATTTTGCAGATTAAAGGTGGCGATATTGACGCTTGCCACTTCCAAAGCCTCCATCGAAATGTCTGTTGCCAAAATGGAGATTTTAGGGTGGGCGATGGCTAGACTCACCGAAACAACGCCACTCCCAATCCCCACTTCTACCACATTCTTGATCCCATAGTCTTGAATAATTTGAGAAGCTTGATGGACCAAAATCTCGGTTTCCGGTCTGGGAATCAGCACGCGCTCATCAACAAAGAATGAACGCCCATAAAAACTCACCTCGTGGGTGATGTACTCTAAAGGTTTGCCCTTAGAACGCACCTTCACCATGTGCATGAAGTGCTCAAAGGCAAATGCATCTAGTTCCTCTTGGGCATGCATGTGCAAATACACCCGATCCACGCCCAACAAATGACTTAAAAGGGTCTCAGATTCTAATGCGGGGCGCATGCCTTTATCTTTAAGGATTCTCTTAGCCTCATATAAGGCTTTGGAAATATTAACATCCATCAGCAAACCACGATATTGGATTTAGTTTTGCAACCAGTCAGCCATTCTAACCTAAAAAACCTTTAGCCTATTTGAGAGAGAACAATACCAAAAGTAGGGGTGGTGGTATTTTTTAAAAGATTAGATATAATAATAGCAAATGGACGTCTCTTGGCATGTATATAAGGATTAGAAGTGGAATACGGGTTGTTATTTGGTGGCAAAAGCTACGAACATGAAATTAGTATTGTGAGTGCCATTGCTCTCAAGCAAGTTTTAGGCACGCAGATTGCGCATTTTATCTTTTTGGACGGGGCGCACCGCTTTTATTTAATCGCTGAAAAAGACATGCGTTCGCAGTTTTTTTCTAGTGGGCATTATAAAAAGTGCCCCGAGATCGTCTTAAAGCATCAGGGCTTCCACACGCAGGGCCTACTGGGGAGCAAGCCGATCAATATGGAGAGTCTCATTAACCTGATTCATGGAGGTGATGGGGAAGATGGCAAGATTGCCTCTTTTTTAGAGTTTTATGGTATCGATTTTATTGGTCCTCGGGTGGAGGCTTGCGTGATGAGTTACAACAAATACTTTACCAAAATGCTGGCTAAAGAAAAGGGCATTAAAACACTGCCCTATGTATTTTTAGACAAACGCGAAGGTAGTGCGATCAAAGGGCTTTCCTACCCCTTAATTATCAAGCCCAATCGCTTGGGGAGCTCCATTGGGATTAGTATTTTAAAAGATGAAAAAGATATTGAGTATGTATTAGATGAAGTCTTTGAATTTGACAGCCAAGTCATGATTGAGCCTTTTAAAGAGGGCGTGAAAGAATACAACTTAGCTGGGTGCATGGTGAAAAAGGGGGGCGATGATACCGAGAGTGAATTTGTTTTTTCTGTGGTTGAAGAGCCCAAGAAAAGGGATTTTTTGGGCTTTGAAGAAAAATATTTAGACTTTGGGCGCACCCAAAAGGTCAAGAAGGCAGACATTAGTAGCGAGTTAGAAATGCAGATGCGCGCCCTTTTCAAACGCATTTATAACCCCTTGTTTGTCGGGGCAATTATCCGTTGTGATTTTTTTGTCATTAATGATGAAATTTACCTAAATGAGATCAATCCCATTCCCGGGAGTCTCGCCCACTATCTTTTTGAAGACTTTTCAAGCACCCTAGAACGAGTGATTTTGCCCAAAGAAGTATCCATCCCCATCACCTACCACTACATTGAACAAATCCAAAAAGCCAAGTAATGGCTAGGAGGCGTATAAAATATAGGGGGGGTGAATTTGAGATTGCCTATGATTTTTATAACCGATCGGCTTGTAAAAATGTGGTCTTCCTGCATGGTTGGGGGAGTTCTAAGGAGTTGATGCAAATGGCTTTTAAGCCCTATTTTGCTGCCTACAACCATTTTTATGTGGATTTGCCCGGATTTGGCAAAAGCCCTAATGATACTTTTTTGACCCCCAGCGACTATGCCCAAATCATTGATGCCTTTTTTAACTCCTTGCAAGTGTCCCCAGATATTGCGATCGGGCATAGTTTTGGGGGCAAGGTCGCCACTCTTTGTCAAAGCAAACACCTGGTGCTTTTGAGCAGTGCGGGGATTTTAATCCCCAAGTCTTTCAAAACACGCGCCAAGATTAAACTAGCCAAGTGCCTAAAGGCTTGGGGTTTGCAAAAGGCACTTTGCAAGCTAAGAAGTGAGGATGCGCGCGATCTCAACCCAGCCATGTATGAGGTGTTCAAATACACCGTGCAAGAAAATTTTGAAGACCCCTTTAGGGCATGCCAAAAACAGACTTTGATTATATGGGGGCAAGAGGACACCACCACCCCCCTAGAAGCAGGGCAAAAAATCGCCCAGCTGATCCCGCATAACCACTTTGTGAGTTTGCAAGGCGATCATTACTTTTTTTTAAAGCAGGGTGCGGTGGTGGAGGAACATTGTGCGCAATATCTGGAGGGGTTTTGATGGAAATGTTAGATTTGTTGGTGGTGTGGGCGTTTGTCCTAGGACTCAATTACTATTTGATGACCTTATTGCAATGGTATAACTATAGTTTTTACCGCATTTGCACCAAGCACCACAAATGGCGTTGGCATGTCTATCATGCCCTCTTGCCCTCAGGCGTGTTTATGGTAACTCATCTTTTCCATGTCATTTGGTTATTTGATCTCTTTGTGGGCGTGGTGCAACTCCCATGGCTCATTATATGGGCGATCAAATTAGATAAACGCTTGGTTTTTACCCCTCGCGTGTTGCGCTTCTTTGGATTTCTTTTCTTACTCTTAATCGCCGATGCAATCTTAGGTAGTCTGTATGGCAGAGCCCCTTTTGGACTTTATCTCTTGTTAATCGCTCTGGCCCACCTAGGCTCTCAAGGTTTTGAAAAGCTCGCCTCAAGGGGTTATATCCAACTGGCTAAATCCAAGCTCCAGCGCATGACAAATTTGCAGATCATTGCCATCACCGGGAGTTTTGGTAAAACCAGTATCAAAAACTACCTTTACCAAATGTTGCAAAATAAATACAATGTCCATGCGACTTTGGGCAGTGTGAATACTTTGCTAGGCTTGAGTCACGACATTAACAATAACCTAGATGAAACCACCGCCATTTACATCGCCGAAGCAGGGGCGCGCCAAAAGGGAGACATTAGAGCGATTAGCAAACTTTTAGAACACCATTATGCCATCATCACTGAAATTGGCAACCAACACATTGAATACTTCAAAAATATTCAAACCATTTATGAAACCAAAGCTGAACTCTTGGATTCGCCACGTTTAATTCAAGCCTTTTGTTACCACACCAACCCTTTAGAAAAATATTGTCCTCCTGAGCCCAAACAAAAGATTTTGCCCTACCCGGGGCAAATTAGAGGTGTTGAAGCGACTTTAGAGGGCACACGCTTTGAACTCTTTTTGGATCACCAATGGGTGGCTTTTCAAACCAATATCCTAGGGGCTTTCAATGTGGAAAATATCAGCTTAGCGGTCATGGTCGGTTTTTATTTTAAAATCCCCATCCCCCAACTTAAAAAGATTGTTGCTAAACTCAAACCCGTCCCCCACCGCCTGCACCTTGTGCATGTCAATGACAAGGTGATTATTGATGATGGTTTTAATGGCAATTTAAAGGGCATGTTAGAGAGCGTGCGTTTGGCTAGCCTGTATGAGGGGCGCAAAATCATCGTTACCCCGGGCTTGGTGGAGAGTGATGAAGCCAGTAACAAACAACTAGCCCAAGCCATTGATGGAGTCTTTAGCATTGTGATCATCACGGGCGAACTCAATGTGGAGGTTTTTGCCAGCGCGATTGAGCGGCCCCAAAAAGTTTTTTTGAAAGACAAGAGCCAATTAGAGCAAGTCTTGCAAACCATGACCCTCCCTAAAGACTTGATCTTGTTTGCCAACGATGCCCCCAACTACATTTAGGACAAGCCCATGCAACGATTATATGCCCCTTGGCGTAGCCCGTATTTGCAAGAGTTGAGCCACGATCACGATTGCGTATTTTGTGCCATCCAGCAAAACCCGCATTTAGATAGCAAACACCATGTTTTGCACCGCGATTTCCATTGCTTTGTGGTGATGAATGCCTACCCTTATAATCCCGGTCATTTCATGGTGATTCCTAATGCGCATGTGGATAGCCCCGAGCAACTCAGCCTAGAGGTGTGGCAACATTTGCAAATGCGCATTTATCAAGGAGTACAATTACTCTATGCCTTTGGGGCACAAGGGATTAATCTAGGCTTTAATCTCAAAGATGTTGGCGGTGCGGGCATTAGCGCGCATTTACACGGACATTTGGTGCCCCGGTTTGCTAAAGATGTAAATTTTATAAGTGTCATTGGGGAAACACGGGTTTATGGTGTGGATTTTGAGGCAATCTATGCGGATTTAAAGAGTAAATCTGCTGACTACTTCAAGGAGTGAGCATGAAAACGCGGAGCTTTAAGATTTTTAGTGGGAGCGCACATCCTAGCTTTAGCAAGGAGGTAGCAAAACACCTTAATATCGGGCTTTCTAAGGCGGTTTTGGGGCATTTTAGCGATGGGGAGATCAATGTGCAAATCAGCGAATCGGTGCGCGGGCGGGACGTGTGTATCGTCCAGCCCACTTGCGCGCCGGTGAATGATAATCTCATGGAACTTTTAATCATGGTCGATGCCCTTAGGCGTAGCTCGGCTAGTTCTATTACAGCGGTGATTCCCTACTTTGGGTATGCCAGACAGGATCGCAAGGCAGCCCCTAGAGTGCCTATTAGTGCTAAACTTGTAGCCGACTTGATGCAAAGCGTACAGATTGATCGCATCGTTACGATGGATTTACACGCCGGGCAGATTCAAGGCTTTTTTAATATCCCGGTGGATAATCTTTACGGATCGATTGTTTTTAGGGATTATATTTTGGATCGCGACTTTAAAAACCCCATTGTAGCTAGCCCAGATATTGGAGGCGTGGCGCGGGCGCGTTACTTTGCTAACCAAATTGGCATGGATTTGGTGATCGTAGATAAACGCCGTGAGCGCGCTAATGAAGCAGAAGTGATGAATGTAATTGGGGATGTGCAGGGGCGGGATGTGATCTTGGTTGATGATATGATCGACACGGCTGGGACGATTTGCAAGGCGGCTAGCATGCTCAAAGCCAAAGGCGCGCGCTCGGTGATGGCATTAGGCACGCATGCGGTGTTGAGTGGGAATGCGATCAAACGCATTAAAGAGAGCGAACTAGATGAGGTGGTGGTGAGTAATTCCATTCCGCTTAAAGCCCCACACCCCAAGATTCGTGTTTTGAGCGTAGCACCTTTGTTTGCGGAAGTGATTCGCCGGGTTTATCACAATGAGAGCGTGCATTCGCTCTTTGTTTAAGGGAGATCGCATGGCTGATATTGTCTTGGGGGTGCAGTGGGGAGATGAGGGCAAGGGGAAGTTAGTCGATCACTTGGCACAAAATTATGATTTTGTCGTGCGTTTTCAAGGGGGGCACAATGCCGGACACACCATTGTAGCTAATGGACAAACCCATGCCTTGCACTTGATCCCCTCTGGCGTGCTCTACCCACATTGTAAAATTGTAATCGGGAATGGGGTTGTAATTGCCCTAGATGCGCTGGTTAAGGAGATGCAGCCCTTTGGCGATCTTAAGGGGCGGCTTTTTGTGAGTGATCGGGCGCATTTGATCTTACCCTACCATCAAGTTTTAGACATCAACCACGAACAAAACCCTAAAAGGGCGATTGGCACAACCCAAAAGGGGATCGGACCAGCCTACCAAGATAAGATCGCCCGTGTAGGCTTGCGTGTGGGGGATTTGCGCTCCCCCAAACTTTTAAAAGAAAAACTTGCCTTTTTGTCCTCCATGCCTTGCAAGGAGAACATCCCCAGTATGCAAAGTCTAGAGCAATACATAGATACCTACGCCCCCCCTATTCTCCCTTATATCACCGATACCACCGCGCTTTTATGGGAGGCAACAAAGACACAGCAACGCATTTTATTAGAGGGCGCACAGGGGAGCATGCTAGATATTGACTTTGGGACTTACCCCTATGTGACCAGCTCCACCACTATAGCCCCGGGGGCATGCTCTGGGAGCGGACTTAGTGTTAAAGACATTAATCAAATTATTGGGGTGGCTAAGGCTTACTGCACACGCGTGGGTAATGGCCCTTTTCCTAGCGAGGATTTGGGGGCTGTGGGGGCGTATTTGCGCCAAAAAGGGCATGAATTTGGCACAACCACGGCGCGCGCTAGGCGGTGCGGGTATTTTGATGCGTTGGGTGTGAAATATGCCTGTCGCCTGAATGGTTGCACCCAGCTAGCTCTAATGAAACTTGATGTCTTAGATGGTTTAGAGGAAGTGTTAGTAGGAGTGGGTTATAAAAAAGAGGGGCAAGAGATCGCGCATGTGCCCAGCAACCTAGAGGGCATCACGCCTATTTATCAAAATTTTAAAGGCTGGGAGAGCACAGCGGGGGCGCGCAAGTTTGAGGACTTGCCTAAAGGAGCCCAAGAGTATATTTTAGCCCTTGAAGATTTTATTGGCGTGCCCATTAAAATCATCTCTACTAGCCCTAAGCGTGAAGACATGATTTTAAGGAACTAACATGGATACATTTAGCTCTCTTGTTAAGATCAAGCACCAGATCGCACAACGCTATGAAAGCGACATCATCCACAACCAAAACCAAATCAAGCGCAAACAAGAGGAGCAACAAGAACTTTTAGCCCAACTACACGATCTGAGTTTGCCTGCTTGTGGGGGATACATGGAGTTGAGGCAACTTAGTGCCCTCAAAAAAAATTATCTTTACATGATCGATGAAATCCACACCGAAATTAGCAAACTTAGAAAAGTGGGGTTACATTTGCAGGACTTGCACAAGGCGGCGATGCTGGAATACGAGAAGATCAAATACCTCCAAACCCTTGAAATCCAAAAACAAAAGCAGAAGCTTAAAAAGTTTGAGGATAAGCAGATGGATGCCATTGGCATGGGTGTGTTTTACCAAAACCAAAAGGACAAGCGTGTTTAGGTGGCTCATTTTCGGAGTGTGTGCATTAAATATTTTGGTGGCTACCCCAACTTCTCAAGAATTCTTGCAATGCAATGCCATTTTTGAATCCCGTAAAGCCGAAATCGCTGGCCAACTCCAAAAACTCCAAGAGCGCGCCCAAACCTTGCAAACCTTGCAGAATGAAACCCAAAACCTTTTAGATCGACGCAATGCCAAAGTTAGTGCTAGAGAAAAGGCTCTAGATGCCAAATTAAAAGAACTAGAAACTAAAGAGGCAGATTTTAAGAAGGCACAAGCAGAGAGCGAAAAAAAGATGAAAGATTTGATCGCCAAAAACGAGCAACTCTTAAAAGAGATTAAAGAGGCGAGCACTTCTAAAGTCGCCACGACTTATGCCAAAATGAAGGACTCCAAAGCTGCACCCATTTTACAAGACATGCCCATTGATAAGGCCGCAACGATTTTATCCAAACTAGAGGCTAAGGACATGGGCAAAATTTTAGCCAAGATGGACCCCGCTAAGGCAGCTAGTTTAACCGAAATGCTCCAAAAAGGCCCCCCCTTCATCGCCCCCCCTCCCCCTCCCCCTCCCAAACCCAAAAATGAGGATGAGGAATAAAAACCAATCAAGGGGGATTGCCAAAGCTCCCCAGATCAACACAAAGATTATCAAAGGCACGACAAGATAACCAGGAGGGGACAAAAGGCATCTCAGATATAGACTCTGCTATTAGGTCCAACTTAGCGGTGTTTCTTAATGGTTTTTGGGTGCAAACTTCATTATAATGGAGCATTTAAGCCAAAGGTTTTGATTTGTCGGTACCAGAGCTTTATCAAAGCGTTTTGCATTTTTTTATGGACCCCACCCACGCTTTGATCCAGCATATTGGCTTGCAAATGCTCCAAGTGGTCAAGTTCCAACTTCTGGCAAACGCTTTAGTGGTCTTGGCTATGATGATCTGGGCTTACCAAAGGGTGCAACATGCCGATATGTTCAGGTGGCGGACTCTCTTTAGTCTAGCTAGTTTTGCCGGCTTTTTTGTGCTCTTTAATTATGCCATGCAACACCCCCAAGCCTTTTATACGTGGCTAAAAACAACCATCTTTTATGCCTCTGATAGTCTCATGGAATTGGTACAAGAAAGCTTAAAGGCTTCTGGCCAAACACTGGGCTTAGACGCCCAGCAACTTAGCCTAGAGTTTCTCATCAACCAAACTTTCCACACTTTGGTTTGGATTTTATCCGAGATCACCCACCAACAGACTAATGCCAATCCATCTATGCTTTTAATGGGCGCACTCATTTTGTCTCAAGGCGCGCTTTTAACCTTGATTTTGGTCCTTGTCTTGATCGTTTCTATTGAGATTTATCTTTGGCTGGCATTTGGGGCGTTAATGTTGCCCCTCGGCTTTTTTGTTGCCACCAGATCGATGTTATGGCTCTACCTTAAAAAATGCACCGCCTTGAGCCTTTACCAACCCATTGTCTTTTTAGTTGCCTTTTATAATGCCCACGTGGTGCAAACCCTAATCAGCACCATCCCCACGCATTTAGACAATGCCCATGCCCCAATTGGATCATCTGTGATCTTAGTGGTGAGTTCGTTATTGGTGTTATTTCTGGTCTGCAGAGTCCCCCATTTTATCCATTCCCTCTTCCACACACAAGGAACACTCCAAGACATGATCTCTATGGCCACTTTGAGCAAGAGTGCGCTATTGCAGAGTGTAGGGTGTGTGGAGCATACAAGTTTAGTGGATTCTAACAACACAGAAACCCAAGAGAGCCGCCATTGGAGTCAAAAACCCTCTTTTAAGATTCAGACCCTATCAGAACCCAGTATAGACATCAGACAAACACACCAAGGATGAGTATGCCAATAAAAATAGGATATTGTTTGGGGACTCTTGTGCTGGTTTTTGGCCTAGAGGCTTGCACGGGTAAAATACATGAGATGCAAAAAAGTCCCTGTGCATGTGCGCAAAACCTAGTTAGTTTAAAAAAACTATAAGAATTTTGTGCTAGAATGAGTCCCTTTAGGTTATTTATGGCTAAATGGGGCTGACTAGGATTTCGACAGAGATTGCGTTGCGTGGGTTGCATGCCAAGTGTCTCTTGTTAAACGACACAAACAATAAGCGTAAATAATCCTAATTACGCTCCTAACTACGCTAAAGTAGCGTAAGGAGCTGGAAGCTTGGCGAATCGACTGGTGTTGGCTGGGCGTTCCATCATTTTTAGCCAGTTGCCTTTAAAAAGTGCCCGTTTTTAAAGTAAGCTTAGGGCTAGGGTTTTTCTTAAGTTCTTGAGGAGTTGGGCTAGAAAGACCAGAAAATCCAAAACTTCTCTAAGCATGTAGATGCCCACGGATGGATGTAGTTTTTGGACTGGGGTTCGATTCCCCACAGCTCCACCATTTTACCAACGATCACAATCTAGAAGGATAAAAAGCGATGAGACTTCAGTATTGCAAACATCTAGTAGGCTCTGTGTTTTGGATCGTGTTGGTTTTTTGGGCTCTTTCCCCTTTGCGCGCCATTGATATCCAAGCACTTTCCAACGAACAAGCCAAGAGTGCGGAATTAGCGACAAAATTGGTTACTGTGAGCCATGCAATGCTAGAAAAGGCGATCGATAGGGGAGCGACCTACCCACAAGTTAAGGAACTCAATGGAATCTACCAAGACTTGCAAACAATCCAAGCACTTCTGTCCGCCAATAATCCTAACCCAAACAACACTCCCAGTAACACTGCCGGTGGCAAGACGGACACCAAGGACAAAATAGAGTCGGTCTTTAAAAAAGCGATCCAAGCCCCTATTGATTTTGATCAAGCTATCCAGCTCACCACCGCCTTGCAAAAACGGATCAAGGATACGCCACAAGGGAGTGTTGATTTTACCCCCATCACGAGTATTTTAACCCAACTAGAAGCCTCGTTACAAACAGCCCTTGATCTCAAATCCCAGTGGTTAAACACCAGAAAAGCTAACTAGTCCATCCAATTGCGCACATCGCCTCTATAGCGCACGGGTGTATTATCCTCCCCCTCGATTTGTTTGACGATCTCTTGGAGTTCTTGGGCTTGGGGGTCATCTTCAGAGTAGCTATAATGCATATGGGCACTAATCACCCCCGGAGTGGCTTCAATCTGTCTATTGGCTCCCAATTCTTCCTGTACGCTCTGCGCTTCAATCAAAGCGATCGCAATCCCCTTTTTTTGATCAAAAATAGGCACTTCCACATGTGGAATCAGCCTAAGTGCCTCTAAAACATCCTCAAAGTGCTCCAAATCCACTTTGATAATCACGCTAGAAATATTCATCTAAACCTCCATGAAATGGAATGAGTGAAATAGCACTGCTTGGGCACACACCCACACACATGCCACAGCCCACACATGACTCTTGGACATGCGGATCGAACATCCCTCTAAGATGGATCGCATCTATGGGGCATGCATCTTTGCACGCAAAACAAACCACGCGTTGGTAACTCAAACACGCCTGGCGATCCAAATAAGCAAATGCCTCGATTCGATCGCCCCTTGTCTCCTGCAACACACCTCCACACGACTGGCATGCTTGTTGGCAAGCCCGGCAAAAGGTACAACCCGTTTGTTGGGTGTCCAAATAAGGTATGTGTTGCTCAGGCTTGATCACGATTTTTTCCGGACAAGCAGGTACGCACGCCCCCACACAATCCAAACAAAGAGAAGACTTAGCGTGATCAAAATAGGGCAAGGGGACTGGGGGTATTTTTTGTTTGGAGTTAAAAATCTCTCTAAAGGGTTTTCTTGCTTTCATGCCCATCTCTGTAATCTATCAGCTTGCCAATTTCCATCTCTGCAGTAACCATCTTTAAAATATTTCAAGCCCTACTGGACAATGATCGCTCCCCAAGATGTGTGGGTAAATCAAGGCATCTTTGAGCTGTTCTTGGAGTGTGTGAGAAACTAAAAAATAGTCGATACGCCAGCCGATATTCCTAGCCCTAGCCTCATTCATATAGCTCCACCAAGTGTAAATTCCTTGTTGGTTGGGGTAAAAATGGCGGTAGGTGTCAATCAAGCCCAAGTCTAAAAGCCGGTCGAAAGCATGGCGTTCCTCAGGACTAAAGCCGGCGTTATGGTGGTTGCGCTCTGGGTTTTTTAAATCAATCTCCTTATGGGCGACATTCAAATCCCCACACACCACCACCGCCTTATGCCCCATCAAATCTGCCAAAAATTGCCTAAAAGCCTCCTCCCATTCTAAGCGGTAATCAAGGCGCAACAAGCCCCTTTGGGAGTTGGGCACATACACATTCACCAAATAAAAATCCGCATATTCGCAAGTTACAACCCGCCCTTCTAGATCATGTGTGGCAACACCAATCCCATAAGTGGTGCTAATCGGTGCGTTTTTGCTCAAGGTCAAGACCCCACTATAGCCCTTTTTCTGTGCGCTATTCCAAAAAGAGGTGTAATCTTGAAAGATAAAATTAGCTTGCTCGGGGTGCATCTTGGTTTCTTGCACGCAGAAAATATCCGCCCCGCTCTGTTCCAAAAACTCTCTAAAACCCTTTTGCATGCATGCACGCAAACCATTGACATTCCAAGAAATTAAATACACCATCGCCTCTTGCATTTTGGGATTTATTATAACGATTTTAAGTAAATTTTAGAGACCCTTGTAGTATAATTGGCTCTTGTTTTCAAGGCTTGATAGCTCAGTCGGTAGAGCAGAAGACTGAAAATCTTCGTGTCGGTGGTTCGATTCCGCCTCAAGCCACCATCCTTTTACCTAGTTACTAACAATCCAAGTTGCTTGTTGCATAACCAAAAACCCTTCTCTCATTTTGATTCCACCAAAATACAAGCAAGAACTCCAATGGTGCTAAATCTGGACTTTAGAGGAATAATATAGGGGGAATCAAAGTGGCGGACAGGGAGGGATTCGAACCCTCGGTAACCTTGCAGCTACGCATCCTTAGCAGGGATGTGGTTTCAGCCAACTCACCCACCTGTCCCTTTTGACACACAAAGTACAATTCTAGTCGTTTGCCACTAAGAGAAAGCTTAATATGCTAGAATAAACAGAGAATAAATCATTAAGGATAAACATGTTTAAAACAATCGGCGTAATGGGGGCGATGCGTGAGGAGATCGAACCTTTTTTAGAGATGTTCCCCGCCCACACAACAGAACAAGTCGGGGGGAATACTTTTTATACCATCCCTTTCCAAAATTCCCAAATTATCTTGGCTTACAGCAAGATTGGCAAGGTGCATGCCAGCTTGACAGCGAGTACGATGATTTTGCGCTATGGCATTGAGGCCTTGATTTTTAGTGGCGTGGCTGGTGGGTTAGCACCGCATTTGAATATCAATGACCTGCTTTTGGCTACCCAGCTTTGCCAAGCCGATGTGGATTTGAGCGCATTTGGGCATCCTTTGGGTTTTATCCCCGAGAGTGCGGTATTTATTACCAGCGACCCTACATTAAATGATTTGGCTAGACAGACAGCCCAAAATTTGGGTATCCCACTCCAAGAGGGCGTGATCGCCACTTGCGATCAATTTGTGAGCGATCCGGGGCGCAAACAAGAATGGGCGCAAAACTTTGGCGCGGCGGTGGTGGAAATGGAGGGTGCAGCGGTCGCTTTTGTTTGCCATGCCTTCCATGTCCCCTTTTGTGTCTTAAGGAGCGTGAGCGACAAGGCTAACGGGGAAGCCCCGGGCGATTTTGATCAATTCTTGCACCAAAGCGCACAGATCAGTGCGCAATTTGTCTTTAACATGTTGGGCAGACTTGCTGATTAATGATTTGGCTAGACATCATTGATCCCAAATATGTTTTATTTTTTAAAGAACTCATCCCCCTTTTGCCCGGCGAGATTTTAATCACCACTAGGAGCAGTCCCAATTATCAAGAGACACGCGCGCTTTTAGATCTCTATGGCTTGCCCTATGTGTGCTTTGGTGGGCGGGGGGAGAGCTTGGAGGAAAAATACCACGAGCGTTTAAAACGCAGCCAATGGTTTTTGACTCTTTTTAAAGATCAACGCCCCGATCTCTTGGTGGTGGGCGCAAGTGTGGAAGCCGTGCAAAGTGCTTTTGCCTTGCAAATCCCTATCGCTTATTTTTTAGATACGCCTAGCTTAGGGCTTGATCCTAAAGAGCCTAACCTTGCATCACTAGCACCGACCAAATTAGCCAAACTCAGCGCCCCTTTAGCTGATGTGATCTTTGCCCCCTTTGTTGTGCCCAAGAGTGCCTACCAGCAAGCTGGCGCACACAATGTCCTAACCTATCCCTTTATCGATCCAGTGCTTTGGATCAACACAGAAGAATCGCCCCCCGATTTTAGGCAGGTTTGTGGGCTTAAAACCACCCGCCCGACTATTTTGGTGCGTGAGGAGGAACAAGCCCACTATGTGCGTGTGCGATCTAATCTCATCTATGAAAGTGTGCGGGCACTCAATGCCCTAGATGTGAATATTGCCCTGATTACGCGTTACAATCCTGCCCCACTCCAACAAGCCTTTCAGGGTTTGGAGAATGTTTATGTCTTGGAGCAAAAATTTAGTGCACTGAGTTTGTATGCTCATAGCGATGTGATGGTCGGGGGCGGGGGGACGATGAATTTAGAGAGTTGTTATTTTGGCTTGCCCACCATCTCCACCCGTTCGCTTTGGCTTTATCACGATTGCTATTTGCTCCAACATGGCTTGATGGCGCATGCCAGCACCTCCCTAGAGGTGCTAGATTTTGTCCAGAAAATCCTAGCCCTCTATGGCAAGAATGCGCATGCTAATCGCCTCTCTATCCAAGCCCAAAGACGTAAAAAAGCAAGGGCATTCTTCATCAAGGGCAAACCCAACTTTGATTTCTTTTTTGAGGCAATGGGTAATATGGGCAGTATTGGGGCTGTATTTGGCGGTCTGTAACCACGAAAATAGGTGTATCTTTGAGAAGTTGCTATAGATTTTTTTCATTGCCATTTTATTATTTTTAAAAGTGTAATATTTTAGTCAAGGAATGGGAAATCTAGTCCATAAAGGAGTTTTCATGGATTTATTAGTCCAAAATCTTAAACAAGAACAGGTTTTAGCATTTCAAGAGTTGGCACGCTCCTTGGGGGTAGGTGTTGTGGCACTCCCTCCAAAAAACAAGACGACAGGTAAAGCCCCTAGTTCTTTGCTCATGGATTCTCTCTCCAAAGAACCCGTTGAGGTCAATATGAGTTGCTCTAAGGGTAGCACGCCCCTTGCCCACTTGCACAAAAAAGAGGCTATCAGCTACTACAGGCAGTCTTATTTGTGCAATTCCTACCATAATCCACTCAACACCCATAAAAAGGACCATTGTGCCCCCATCTCAGATGGGGGGAGTGCGCGCCACCCTCATAAAGCTGGGCACCGCCACACTGATGATCCCAATTCAGGCTTTGGGTTTGATATTTAGGGGTTTGGTGTTTTAAGCCAAAGTGCGTTATACTCGCAAGCTTAATCCATTATAAAGGGGTCAAATGGAGTTGCGCTTGGCTAGATCGGATCGCAAGCAGAGCAAGAGCCACACCATTAGCTTAGAGGATTTACACCAAAAATACCTCAAACACAAAGAGCATATCTTTTACTTCGCCCCGAGCAACACCCATAGGGACATGTTGGAGGCGGTCGATTTCTTGGCCCAAAAGGGGTGCAAGGCTTATTTGTCTGAGGTGCAGATTAGCACCGATGACAAGGATTTTATCTACCAGCTCCACGTTATCTAGGGTGCGCATGCCAGAAGTTGCCACTAAAAAGCTTTACATTGAGACGATGGGTTGTGCGATGAACACGCGCGACAGCGAGCATTTGGCTAGCGAGTTGCACAAGGTGGGCTATGTGGGCGTGAATCGGCCCCAAGAGGCAGACTTAATCTTAATCAACACTTGTAGTGTACGTGAAAAGCCCGAACGCAAGTTGTTTTCAGAGATCGGGCATTTTGCCAAGATCAAAAAACCCGGGGCCAAAATTGGCGTGTGTGGGTGCAGTGCGAGCCACATGGGAGCAAAGATTTTAAAAAAAGCCCCGAGTGTGGATTTTGTGCTAGGTGCGCGCCAAACTTCTAAGATCACCCAGATCATCCACCAGCCTAAAGCCGTTGAAGTGGGTTTGGATCACGATGATAGCACCTATGTTTTTGCCACCCCCCAAAAAAGCCAACTCAAGGCACTCATTAATATTTCTGTAGGTTGTGATAAACATTGCACTTATTGCATTGTACCCCACACCAGAGGTAAAGAGATTTCAGTGCCCATGGATTTGATCCTCAAAGAGGCCCAAAGGCGTGTGCAACTGGGTGCTAAAGAGATTATGCTCTTAGGGCAGAATGTGAATAATTATGGCGTGCGCTTTAGCAATGCCCACCCCAAGGTCAATTTTAATCATTTGCTAGACGCTTTGAGTCAAATTGAGGGTTTGGAGCGGATTCGCTTCACATCCCCCCACCCCCTACACATGGATAATGCCTTTTTGGAATGCTTTGCACGCAATCCCAAGGTGTGTAAAAGTATCCATATCCCCTTGCAAAGTGGCTCAAATGCCATTTTAAAAGCGATGAAAAGAGGCTATAGCCGTGAATGGTATTTAGATCGCATCGCAAGATTACAGGCTTTAGTCCCTGATGTGGGGATCAGCACGGATATTATCATAGGCTTTCCCGGGGAGAGCCAAGCTGATTTTGAAGACACACTGGACATTTTAGAACGGGTGCGTTTTGATACACTCTATAGTTTTGTCTATTCCCCCCGCCCGCTGACCCCTGCGGGTAGCTGGGAAAACCAAGTCTCCAAAGAGATTGCCCAACGCAATTTAGAAACCCTGCAAGCCAGACACAAGGAGATTTTAGAGCAAAAAGCCACCCAAGAGATGGGTAAGGTCCATCGGGTCTTGGTGGAAAATACCGCTGAGGGTGTGGCTGAGGGGCGTAGCGATAATGGGCGTTTGTTGCGTTTTGAGGCTTTGGGCGTGCAGTTGGGCGATTTGGTCGCTGTGAAGGTGGTCGATCAACACAAAGGGAGTTTGAGAGGAGCTTTGTGTTTAGGAGCATAGGGCTTGTTAAAGCGGTTTAGAAGTGGGCTTGTGTTGTGGGCTGTGCCCGTGTTGCTCTATTGGATTTTAAGGCTTTTGTTTAAGACTTGCCGTAACCGCTTCCATTTGGCTAGCAGTTTGCAAAACACTTCTTTTATTGCTAGTTTTTGGCATGGTGAGATTGCCATGTTGCCTTTTGCCTACTTGCGTCTTAAAAAAAAGCCCAATTTGTATGTGGTGGCCAGCCAACATTTTGATGGCACGCTGGCCGCTAGACTGTATGCATGTTTTGGGTTTAACGCGATTCGCGGGTCGAGTAAAAAAGGTGGTGTGCGTGTGTTGGTCGAGGGGATTAGGCTTTTGAAGGCGGGCGCAGATGTAGGCTTGACTCCCGATGGCCCTAAAGGTCCTTATCATAGCATTGCTGATGGCGTGGTGGCGTTGGCCCAAAAAAGCGGGGTGGGTGTTGTAGTGTGCCGTGTGATCTTCCAAAATGCCTTTACCTTCAAGACTTGGGATCGCTTCCAACTCCCCAAACCCTTTTCGCAAGTCAATTATTATATGCTAGAGCCCTTTTTTATCCCCAAAGAGATGGAGTTAAGCGAGGCTAAGGCGTTGATCGCACAACGCATGGAGCTTTCTTAATGGGTTTGTGGAGTTTTTTTAGGGGTATCTTTTATGATAGAATCCGTTTTTTTTTCTTCTCCAATGTGTTTATCTGCCTCAATTTGGATCACGAGACCTTGCAAGTCTATATCGAACGACTCAAACGCAAGAAAGTTTTGGATGTAACCAATAAGGCTTATCCGGTTAAAGATGGTTTGATTCCCATCAAAGTCTTAAAGAATGCCCGCGAATATCTCCAACTCTATCCTTTTTGTTATCTGTGTGGCATGTCCAAGAGCACAGATCAGGGCATGTGCAAAAAAGAGGAGCTAGAGAAACATTTAGCAGGCGTGCGTAAAAAAGATGTGCTCTTGTTAGAGGTGGATCAATATTATTTTTTCATTCTGAAGCAATCATTCAAGCAGGATTTAGAGCGTTTTAATAGCGTGATGCCTTACATTGACTATATCTTTTCGCCCTTTTTAATACTCTATGCGTGCATTAAGCCTATTTTAGAGGACAATGTAGCCATTTATGGGCTATTGGAACACTCTAGGCTTTGTGTCATGGTGAGTAACCACAAGGAGATTTGTTATAGCAAATGGTATGCCCTAGAGGTTATTAAAGAACATCTAGAGGTACAGGGCAAGGAAAAAGAGGAAGAATATGAAAAAGAAGAGGCGTTGCTCAAGTCTTTTTTGAGTTCCATTGAGGCTAATTTGATGCACATCGATCCCAATTTTCAAGATGGCTCCCAAAAAGAATCCGCAACTCCAGACATGCAAGACCCTAAAAGTTTGGTGGATAGCATGGTGCATGTTGCAGATATTGTCAAATTCTTGCAAGAATCGATGAAAGTTGTCTATGAGCACCACTTGGTTCAGGATTTTATTGAGAAGGTTTGGATTCTCAACACCTATCAAATCTCGCCTAAGATGTTAGAAATTCTCCAAGATGAGCTTATGCTAGACATTGTGCAAATGCCCATCTCTCTTGTCGAGCAGATGAGCATTTTGGCTAAAAAAGAATATTACAATGAAGTTCAGTTATAGCAAACCCACGCCCAAGCATATGATGGATTTACTCACCAAAGTTTGGGTTTTTTACATGTGTTTGTCCTTGTGTCTGATTTGGGGACTAGCCTATTTTTTACGCCACTACACTAAGGCCACCAACCGTGCGACCGATGTTTATCAAATCGAGAGTAATATTTACAACCACCGCGATAAACGCCTCAAGCAAGAAATCTTGCAGGTGGCACAGGCTGTCCAAAATGTTAAGGATAAATCCGCTTACACGATCAATGTCAAAGAATCCATCAAGGGTATTTTGAGCATTATCCCCGATGTGATCACTATCCAATCCATCACCATTGACTATGCTAGTCTCACCATTACGGGCATTGTCCCCTCTAAAGACACCTTTAAAACCACGCTCCAGCAACGCCTCGATGCGATCTTTGAAAATAGCCATACAGAATTTACGCCCCTTAAAAATGGTTGGTTGCACTTTGTTTCGACCAATTCATCTGTGTTGCCCTTTATCGAGCAAAAAGGAGATTGATGGATCAAAGCGATAGCTTGACCTATGAGAGTAAATACCGCAAGGATATTTTATTCCAACGACTCCTCAAAAATTTTATTTTAACTCTCGTTTTTACCTTAGTAACTCTGGTGGGCATCCGTATTTGGCTTTGGCCTAAAATGGAGAATTACCGCACGCAAAACACCGAATCTAGGCAAAAACAAGCGATTTCCAGCTATAAACAAAAGAGCTTCCTTGCTACTTTGCAAGCTTACCGCAATATTAAGCAAAAAAACACCGCTATTTTGCAAGATCCAAGCTACCAAGTGGTATCTGGTGCGCTCAACAAGATTTTAAACCAGTATTTTAGCCATATCACGATTCAAGAACAAGCTAGAAGAGTGGATCCCATCAAGCATGTCATCTATGACAGTTTGGACGTGGGCGTGCATGCCCAATCTCTAAAAGATTTTTATGCTTTTTTAGATCATTTGGTGAATCTTAGCTATACCAAGATTGAGTTACCTGTTAGCATCACCAAACAAGGCAACTATTTTAAAATGGGTTTTGTCATTCACATTGAATATCAAGTGGATCGTCCTTAAGGTAGAACATGGAACAAGGATTTAATTTTAGCTTTGATTCTAAGGCATGCGATTCTTGTGGGGCACGCTGTTGTTTGGGGGCAGAAGGGTATGTTTTTGCCAGTATTGCCGAACTAAAAGCGATCAGTCTTTTTTTAAACATGCCCTTTGAAACTTTTACCCTACGCTATGTCAGACGAGTGGGCAATGCCTATAGCTTATTAGAAAAAAGGGCGTTGCTCTCCTCTGGTTATGCATGTGTATTCTTAGATGAGCCAACCAAACGTTGCGCCATTTACCCCGTGCGCCCCAAGCAGTGCCAAACTTTTCCCTTTTGGGAATGCTTTAAAACTAACCGTGAAAAGCTTCTAGCCCTATGCCCGGGCGTGCGCATGGATTAGTCCAAAAAAGATGGATTTTATGATATAGTCTAGGGATTTTTAAAAAAAACTAAAGAGGTTGGATGAAACAGCAGAGATTTTATCAAAAATGGTGCTTGGCATTGGGGGCAGTGTTTTGTAGCACGGCTTTGATGGCACAAGGCTTAACAGAGGATCAACAAATCCTCATCACTTCAGATGCCTTCCAACGCGGGGATTTTGCCACAGCCAAAAAGGGTTATTTGCGTCTTTACAAAGAAACCAACAATATTCTATATGCCAAAGAGGCAGCCATCTCGGCGGCTAGCTTGGGCGACATCAACACAGCCGTAGAGCTTGCGATGCTCTACAAAA
Organism: Helicobacter mehlei; assembly: GCF_007280785.1. NCBI lineage: Bacteria > Pseudomonadati > Campylobacterota > Epsilonproteobacteria > Campylobacterales > Helicobacteraceae > Helicobacter > Helicobacter mehlei. The sequence continues at coordinate 48,074 of NZ_VKGC01000005.1, read as the reverse complement.
AGGTTACCAAAAACGATAAGGATATTTACATCAATAAAATCCTAGTAGATGGTTATATTAAAACTGGGCAGATTGATAAGGCGATTAGCTTGCTAGAAAAAATCCGCAAAGAAGATAAATCCTTGATGTTGGATAGTGTCTTGGGCTCGCTCTATTTGGGGCAGAAAAATTACAGCAAAGCTTTTGAGATTTTCAACAAGATTTACAACCAAGCCCATGACGAAGATAGCCTAGAAAAACTCATTACAATTTTTTTTGTGCAAAACAGCCAACAAGAGGCGATCGATTTGCTCTCCTCACATTTAGAAAAATACGGCTGTTCGCCCGATTTGTGCCAAAGGAGTTTTAATACACTTATCCAGCTCAATGAGTTACAAGTTGCTAAAAGGGTATTTGGCGAACTCTACGAGAAAGAACCCGTTGTGCGCAATGCCCAGCTTTATATCGGCGTCTTGGTTTTGCTCAAAGAATTTGACAAAGCCCAGCAAATTGCCCAAAGCTACCCCTTCGATCGCCGTTTGCTCCTAGACCTCTACACCGCCCAGAAAAAATTTGCCCTAGCTGCCAAACAAGCGGGCCTGATCTACAACGAACAGAAAGACCCGAAGTTTTTAGCCCTAGAGGCTATTTACACCTATGAGGATTTGAGTGCCAATAACGCCCTCCAAAAATCTGATGTGATACAAATCACCAAAAAATTAGAACAGGCGATTATGCAACGCAAGCAAGCCTTGATCAAAACCAAGGGCGATTTAGATGGGCAAGATGCCTTCTTTTATAACTTTTTGGGCTATTCCCTCATCGAATACGATTTAGACATTAAAAAAGGCATTGATTATGTCAAGGTGGCTTTAAAAATCGAGCCCGATTCGATTTTCTACATCGACTCGCTGGCATGGGGGTATTACAAGCTGGGTAGTTGCTCTGAAGCCAAAAAACTCTTTTTTAGCATTTCTGAAGAGGAGATCAACTCCCAACCCGAGCTAAAAGCCCATTCTAAATCCATTGCCGCGTGCCAATAAAGACCCTTCAAGCTTACCTAGAGATCAAGGAATCCCTAACCCCCTTTGAACTCTTGGGCAGGAGTTTGGCCTATAACCCATATGTCCCCAGACTCGCATTAGAAGACTTGAAACGCCCTCCCTCTCAAGAGATTGCCCACTCTATTTTATATCTTAATGCTAACTGGGATTTGGAATTTTTATTAGAAAAACTCGAACAAGCAGACAATGCACGTGCTCTTTTGCTGGATTTTACTCCCCTCTACACGCAGGGCATGCCCGCCCTAGAAGTGCTAGACTTACTGGGCTATATACGCCGCTTGAGCCCTAAACCCTTGATTCACAAAGATTATTTTATGAGCCAGTATCAAATCTTAGAGTCCTTGGTACATGGGGCTGATGCGCTCTTACTCAACGCCTCTTTATTGGCAAAAAACCTCAAGGAGATATTAGAGTATAGCGTGCGCTTGGGGTTGCTTGGCATTGTGGAGGTGGCCACCCCTAAAGAACTCAAGACAAGCATTTTAGCCAAAGCCCCAGCCCTCTACTTCCCCCAAAACTTTAAAACCCTCCTAGAACTCACACCCCAAAGACCCCTGATTTTCAAAGACTCAGAAGACCTAGTCCCTAATGCTCAAAACTCCTATGGTGTGGATGCACTGGTGATCAAAACTTCAGAACAGGCTCAAAAATAAGAATAAGGCAGTGGTATTAAGAGATCTAGAGGCTATGATTATTATTTGGCATCGAGTTGGTGCGTTTTAAGGCCTTAAGGTGATCTAGAGTGTACCCGCTATTGAGAATACCTACAAAAACTAGAAGGATGCATGCTTGACTAGCACAATAGGCTCTAGGCACCATCTCTTGTGTCTTTTATGGAAGCACTCATGTTATTCTAACTTCTTGTCAGCACAACATGGGTGTCAGAAATTTTCTTGAGATCATACCCTCTCAATTTATTCAGCACCCCCACCCCGCCGGCTGCAAAGGCAATGGCGACCGCCGAAGTGGTGGCAGGAAACCCAAGCACCGCCACAGCACCCCCAGCAACTACACCACTAGCCGGGGCTACTGTGCCTCCAGTTACCAGCAATGCAGTGACAGCCACACCAATAGCCCCGATCACCACAGCCAAAGCCACCTTGCCACTTGAACCCCACTAATCTCCCCCATCTGTGCCTTTAGGGCTTTGCACCACACCCCTTGTTATTTTCTTTTTTCTAGTTTGGGCGTTTTGTAAAAGGCGGGCGTGGGTGTCTTTAGCCTCACTGGGCCAATCCTTGCCCTGCTCTTGGACATTCCACTCAGGGTAACACCCCATCACTTTTTGGTAATCTAATAGACACGCATTTTCTAAAAATTTATAGCTAAGAGAAGGCTCAGGCACTTCGTGTAGCCCCAATAAGCCTTTAACACGCGCCTTAAAATTATCTTGATAAATCATGTAAAATTCTATCTTTTTGCCCGATAAAATGGTGTGGTAGAGAAAATACCAAATCCCAAAACTGCGGATGCTCGGTCTCCCTTTCACACCCCCATCTCTATAAATTTCTAAGGTGTTTTTAATCCCCCCTTGTGCTTGAGAGCCCCCGATCTTTTTAATCATCCCATCCACAACAATTAAATACACCCGGGCGATATTTTTAGTCAAAATGCTTTGGGGTAGGGGATTGTGGTCTTCATCTTTCAATTCTTTAAGATAATTGAAGTTAAGTTTTGTACTACCGGGCACAAACTCCACATCTGCGATTTTAAAGGCTGTTTTGACTTCTAAAATGCGCATTTTCACTCCTTAATAATTAAAAGTTCATGAGACTTTTTCACATACCCCACATCGCCCCGCTCAAGGCGGTTTTTGCCCATTCTGGTTTCTCCCTGCCCCATCGTGTATTGCCATGCCAATTCAACAATGTTAAAATCTTGATACGCCTCCCGTACAAAGGCGCAATCATTATAACTCAAAATAAAGGGTCCGGGGCGATTTTTAAGCATTTGGGCTAATTGCTCATGGGCAAAACCATTATGGTGTATGGGAAAATTGCGCATGGGATAAATCCCTTTAAACATCTTAGAATCTCCCTCTAAAAAGTAAGGTGGGTCTAAATAGGCAAAGTCATTAGGGTAGGCTAAAAGCACTTCTTTAAAGTCCGCACATTGCACGCTTAAAGTGGGGGCATCAAAGTTTTTTAACTTAGCTAGGGCGTTATAGTAGCGTTTTTCATCGGTATAAATCTTACTCATCCAGCCCAAAAACCCGGGGCCATAACTCAAGTTGAAGTTAAAATAATAATCCCGCGCCAAAGTGAGCGGGTCTAACACGCGCTCTTTTTGATAATGCGCTTTGAGCTCGGTTTTAATGGTGTTATAAGTGTCTTGCGTGGGTTTTAGTGCAAGCAGGGCTTCATAAAGACGCGCTTTATCTTTTAAGAGCACCTGCCAAAAATTCACCAAAATATCAAAAATGTCAAAAGCCAATACCTCTAAGCCCAGTTCTCTAGCACAGGCGATTTCCACACTCCCTCCGCCCATAAAAGGGCTAATAACCCTTGTGAGGCGAGCGGGCATGTGTTCTAAGATAAAGCCCACCGCCAAAGATTTACCCCCGCCATAGCGCAAAGGGCTTTTAGTGTAGCGTTTATAGTGCCGTTTTTGCGATCGCAAATGATCTAAGAAAAGAGATTTTTTGGCTGAATACATAGCAGAAATTCCCCCTCCTTGTCCCCCTCCAAAAAGCAAAGGCAAGGCTACATCATACCGCCCATGCCACCCATACCGCCCATGCCACCCATATCAGGCATAGCCGGAGCAGGTTTGTCTTCTTTAACTTCATGCACAGTGGCCTCAGTGGTTAAGAGCAAGCTAGAGACAGACACCGCGTTTTGCAAAGCGATGCGCGCTACTTTGAGGGGGTCAATAATGCCCGCTTTAAACATGTCCACATATTCGCCATTGCTCGCGTTGAAACCAAAATGGGCTTCTTTGTGCTTTTCTACCTCATTGACCACCACACCGCGATCGTAACCCGCATTGGCCGCGATTTGGGCTAGAGGAGCTTTAATGGCGCGTTTGATGATTTCATAGCCCACTTTTTCATCTTCGTGCAATTCTAAATGCACTTTTTGGGCGGCACGGATGAGAGCCGCGCCCCCACCAATCACAATCCCTTCTTCAACCGCGGCTTTGGTGGCAGAAAGCGCGTCATCTACGCGATCTTTCTTTTCTTTCATTTCCACTTCAGAAGCCGCACCCACTTTAATCACCGCCACGCCACCGCTAAGTTTGGCTAGGCGTTCTTGGAGCTTTTCTTTATCGTAATCGCTGGTGGTGGATTCAATTTGGGTTTTGATTTGGGCGATGCGATCTTTAACGGCATGCGCTTGACCCTTGCCATCCACGATGGTGGTGTTGTCTTTGTCAATCACAATGCGCGCCGCCACGCCTAGATCGCTCACATCGGCGTTTTCTAGGGTTTTGCCTAGCTCTTCAGAGATCACTTGCCCGCCTGTAAGGATTGCGATGTCTTTGAGCATTTCTTTACGGCGATCGCCAAAACCGGGAGCTTTGACCGCTGCCACATTGAGTACACCCCTAAGTTTATTGACCACTAGAGTTGTGAGCGCTTCGCCCTCAATGTCTTCAGCGATGATCAAAAGGGGTTTGCCCTCTTTCATGGTGCGCTCCAACAAGGGCAAAATGTCTTTCATGCTAGAGATTTTCTTATCTGTGAGCAAAATGTAAGCGTTTTCTAGCTGGGTGGTCATTTTTTCGGCGTTGGTAACAAAGTAGGGAGAGAGATAGCCACGATCAAATTGCATGCCCTCCACCACATCTAGTTCGTCTTCAATCCCCTTAGCTTCTTCAACGGTGATCACGCCGTCTTTGCCCACTTTTTCCATCGCATCGGCGATTAATTTGCCGATTTTTTCATCGGAGTTAGCCGAAATGGTAGCAACTTGGGTGATTTCTTCTTTGCCACCCACTTTTTTGCTAGATTTTTTCAGCTCAGCAATGATGGCTTCGCTGGCTTTATCCATCCCGCGTTTGACTTCAATAGGGTTAGCCCCAGCGGTAATGTTGCGCAAACCTTCTTTAAAAATGCTGTAAGCTAAAACGGTGGCGGTGGTGGTGCCATCCCCAGCCGCATCGGCAGTTTTGCTCGCCACTTCTTTAACCAGTTGCGCGCCCATGTTGGCTACAGGGCAGGCGAGCTCAATTTCTTTAGCCACGCTCACGCCATCTTTAGTAATGCTAGGCGCGCCATAGCTTTTTTGAATGAGCACATTGCGCCCGCGAGGTCCCATGGTAACCTTAACCGCGTCATTGAGTTGTTTCACGCCTTCAAAAAGTTTATTGCGTGCGTTGTCTGAAAATTTGATCTCTTTAGTTGCCATTGTTTGTCCTTTTTTTGTTGTATGAATGGGAGGGGCGCGCTAAAACGCCCCAAAGTCTAGCTTAGTGGCTATGACAGCAGTCGCCCTCGTGTTTGTGATCGCCTTTTTTATGCCCGTGCTCATGCCCATGGCAGCAAGAATCCACCACGCCTAGCACATCCTCAAGCTCTAAAACCATAAATTCTTTCCCGCCTAGTACGATTTCTGTGCCTTTGTACTTGCCAAACGCCACCACATCGCCCTCTTTAAGGCATTTGCACCCTTCACTGATTTTATGGCTGACGGCTTTGACCACGCCCATTTGGGGTTTTTCTTTGGCGTTATCAGGGATGATAATCCCAGAAGCGGTTTTCTTTTCTTCTTCTAGTCTTTCAACTAGCACTCTTTCGCCTAATGGCTTGAACATATCGTCTCCTTAGTCCTAAAAATTAGCACTTAAAAATTTAAGTGCCAAATAATAACAAAAATTTTTGGATAAGTCAAGAGTTATTCCAATATTAAAATATTTTTTTCAATATATATTAGCCACTTAGACTAAAGATAATTATTGTTAGTTATATAAATATTGATAGAGGGCAGAAAAAGCCAAATACAAGCTCTCTTATGCTAAATACCAAATATGATTAGCGCACAATCCTTAGAGCAACTCAAGCAAGTCATTGACATTGTGGAAGTCGTGCAAGGTTATATCGAGCTCAAGAGAACAGGGATCAACTACCAAGCAATCTGCCCTTTCCACAACGAAAGAACCCCCAGTTTCATTGTCAATCCCCAAAAAAACTCCTTTAGATGTTATGGGTGCTCCAAATCGGGCAATGCAATCACCTTTGTGATGGAGTATGAAAAATTGGATTTTGCGGGGGCGGTGCAGAAGTTAGCCGACAAGTTCCGTGTGCCCTTAGAATATACCCACAAAACCCAGCAAAGCACCCAAGGATGGGATTTGTTGGAACAAATTACGCATTGCTACCAAACCCAACTCGCCACAAACTCAGCCGCTCAAAAGTATTTGGAAAAAAGGGGGGTTAGTCTCTCCAGTGTGCAAGAATTCAGACTAGGGTTTTGCCACCCTAGAGCCCTAGAGAATTTTATTGTTAAATACCGCCTTGATCGTTCCATGCTCGTCCAATTAGGCGTGCTCACCCAATATGAGGGCAAGAGTTATGCCCGCTTTTCCAACCGCTTGATTTTCCCCATCCATAACCCCAATGGCAAGATCGTGGGTTTTGGGGGGCGGATTTTGGATACCGATTCACACGCGGCTAAAGTAGCAAAATACATCAACTCGCCCCAAACCCCCCTTTTCAATAAATCCAAGCTTTTATATGGCTATTTCTTAGCCCGTGAGGCGATCTTAAAACAAAAACAGATTTTGGTAACAGAGGGGTATTTAGATGTGATCTTATTGCACCAAGCGGGGATCAAGCATGCCGTAGCCACTTTGGGGACGGCTTTAACCGAACAACATTTGCCTATTTTAAACCGAGGTATGCCCTCTGTTGTGATGGGTTATGATGGCGATCGTGCTGGTCATAATGCCGCTTTAAAAGCAAGCCAACTGCTAGCCAAAGAACTTAAAAGCGGGGGGGTAGTGGTTTTTGAAAACAATCTGGACCCCGCTGAGATGATTGCTAGTGGGCAAACTGAACGCCTCCAAGAACTTCTAGCCCAGCCAATGAAATTTATTGAGTTTGTGCTTAGAGGCATTAGAGAACGGCATAACCTAAATGATCCCTTGCAAAAAGAGCAAGCCCTCCAAGCCGCCCAAAATTTTTTGCACGATCTCCCCTTAGTGGTGCAAGAGGATTACCAACAAATGACAGCCCATTTACTAGAAATCCCCCAAAGTGGTTTAATTGGGCTTAAAAAACAAAAGCTCCCCACTCCTAGCCCCTCGGGTGAGCGTGCCATTTTAGACCCTTTAGAGGAGGTCTTGATCAAATACATGGCTTTAGATCATGCCTTGATTAAGAATGCCTTAGACTTTGTTAATGTGGAAAGTTTCAAGCATTGCCAAGAGGAGTTTAAGGCGTTGTGTCTAGGGCAATTCGATCAGGTGTGCCTAGTGGCGATCATGCTAGATGATCGCCTACCCATTGAACCCCATGGCTTTAAGGACAATTTAGTTAAATTCATTAAACGCCATTGTGAATGGCAGATAACCCAAATCCACACGCTCTATACCCATTTAGACCTTTCAGAACGCATTGCTATGATGAATGAATGGAAAAAGAAGCGTTATCTATGCGAACAAGGAGAATTAGTCAAAATATGAAAGCCCTAGCTCTTTTTAGTGGTGGGTTAGACAGCCTACTATCCATGTATTTAGTTGCCTCTCAGGGGATCGAAGTTACCGCCCTGCATTTTAATATCGGGTTTGGTGGGAACAAAGATAAATTAGAGTATTTGCAAAATGCCACCCAACAAATTGACGTGGGCTTGCTGGTGTGCGACATCCAAGAGCAATTTTTTAATGAAGTGCTTTTTAAGCCTAAATACGGCTATGGCAAGTATTTTAATCCCTGCATTGATTGCCATGCCAATATGTTCAGGCAGGCTTTTTACAAACTCTTAGAGTTACAGGCAGATTTTGTGATCAGTGGGGAGGTATTAGGGCAACGCCCCAAGAGTCAGCGCAAGGAAGCCCTAGGGCAGGTTAGAAAATTGGTGCGCGCCTTTGGGCAAGAAAGTTGCTTTGATAGCTTGCTGGATCGTCAGGGCAATAACCCCAATAAACCCCAATTTTTAGATCAACTCTTGCTAAGGCCTATGAGTGCCCAACTCTTAGAGCCTAGCTTTATGGAAAAACAGGGTTGGGTGGATCGCACGCGGTTGTGGGATGTGCAGGGGCGTAGCCGTGTGCGGCAACTCTCTAAGGTGCAAGAATTGGGTTTAAAATATTATGAAAAGCCCGGGGGTGGGTGTTTGCTGACAGACTTGAGTGTGAGTGCTAAACTCAAAGACCTCCAAGCCCACCGCCAAAACACCCAACAACAAATGGTGGTGCAGGATAATTTAATCGTCAAGGTGGGGCGCTATCTGGTCGTGGGCAATACCCGCGTGATCGTGGCGCGCAATGAGCTAGAAAATGCCAAATTGCAAGCCCCACACCCTTTGATGGATAAAATCGAATTACTGGATTGCAAGGGACCTTTGGGGCTTGTAGAAAAATGCGCTAGCCTAGAGGAGAAAAAACTAGCCGCCCAAATTGTGTTGAGTTATGCTAAAAGTGAGTGCGCACGCGCTTATGGGGTGCAGGTGGGGGCTGAGGTGTTGCATCTAAACCCTTTGCAAAGAGAAGAGGCACAAAAGTATCTTTTCATGGGTTGAGAGGCTGTATAATAGTGCAATGAGGAGCTAGACATGGAAAAATTTATTGGATTAGGGGTTGTGGGTAATTTTGCCAGACATTTAGAGCAAGCGGGCGAAGCCCATAGCTTTATCAACATGAAACACATTGAAAAAGACGCACCCAAGGGTCTTTTCCCTTTTTACCTGCCCAATGATAGCGGGTATTTGGGGCGTTATTGTATGGATAATGAGTTTGTGATCTTGCCTGATAATGCAAGTTTGCGCGCCCAAGCCGAGCCAGAGATCGCCCTAGAATGTGAAATTATCTATAATGATAAGCACTTGGTGGAGAACATCACACCCCATTATTTTATGGCTTTCAATGATGCTTCGATCCGCAATCTCAAGGCAAAAAAACTCTCTGAGAAAAAGAACTTTTCCAAAGCCTCTAAGGGCATGGGCGAGAAATTGCTGATCGATCGCTTTGTCTATGGCGGGGTGTGCAATGATTATTCGATCGCCTCTTTTTTAACTAGAGATGGGGAAACCCACATTTATGGCGAAAACTCTAAGCTTGTCAAATACGAATACTTCTATGATAAGCTGTTAAGCTGGATTGTGGAGATGTTAAACACCCAAGAAGATACGGGGAGTTTGGAAAATCTCAAGGAAGTGTTTAGGGTGCATGGCTACCCTTCTAAATGCATTATTGCTATTGGTGCTACACCCTACCTGCCCTTTGCCCAAGAAAATTTTTTAAAACAAGATGATTGTATCACTATCATTGCCTACAACCACCGCCGTTATAGCTTTGATAAGATTTTCGACATTGTTGCCTCCAACCAACTCCAGCAAACCCCCCTTAAGAGTGTATCTTTTATCCAACAAAAGGTGGTGGTGGATAAAAATTTGGTTGTTACAACTTGTTAGCTTGCCAAGCCCGTTATGCCAGATAGTCCGGGCACGCCCACACCTCAAGACTTAGAGCTTTTGCTCGCCAAGATTGAGGTTTCTCAAGCCCAATTTGAGCAGGAGATCAATAGCAAGATCGAGAGTTTGGCATTGCAACGCTTGGATTTAAATAGCGTCTTTAGAGTGGAGCGTAAAAACACCGCAATCGCTTACAAATTAATCGCCCTATTAGCCTTTGTGAGTCTGAGCCAAGCCATCGCCCTTGTAATCCTCTTGCCTTTAAAAGAAACCCAGCACCACTTTGTAGATTTTGCCAATCAAGACAAGCATTATGCCATTATCCAGCGTGCCGACGAGAGCATCACCAGCAACCAAGCCCTTGTGCGTTCTTTGGTGGGCACTTATGTGCTCAATCGCGAATCCATTAACCACATTGATGATCAAATCCGTTACGAGGCAGTGCGCTTGCAGAGTAGCCAAAAGGTTTGGGAAGTGTTTGAAAATTTGGTCGCGTCCAAGCATAGCATTTACACCAATGCCAAAATGGATCGCGACATTAAGATTATTAATATCGCCCTGCTCAAAGATAGTAACGCCCAAAATATCGCCAGCGTGCAGATTGTGGCTAGACTCTTTCATGAGGGTAAGCTGACCTATGAAAAACGCTACCACATCACGCTAAGCTATGCCTTTGTAACCCCCAAACTTGATTATGAACCCATGCCCAAAAACCCGACCGGCTTTGAGGTTAATGCTTATAGCATCGTGGAGTTAAACTCACTGAAAAACCCTTAAAAAAGTTTGTAAATAGAAACCAAAATCGAGAGAGCATAGACTCCCAAGAGGCAACGCCGGTGCCACGCATTGGAAACAAGTGGCATTAAACGCACCCCGCCCATCACGCCTAAAATACTGCCAATCCCCACAATAACCCCCCCTTGTAAGTTTGCTGGTCCTAAGAAATCTTGTTGCATTAAGGACAATACCCCACTAAAGGAGGAAAACACCACAAAAAATAGCCCTAAAGGCACGCTTTGCTTAGGGCTTAAACCAAAATAGTAAGAGAGCATGGAAACCATCAACACCCCGCCCCCAATGCCCAAACTAATGGCAAAAATCCCAGTGAGCACGCCAATGCCTATTAAAATCCCTTTATCTTTGGAATTGGGTTCTAGCGTTTTAAAAGAGACTTGAGAGCTAGGCTTGATGAATAAAAAACGCCAAAAAGAATAAATGGTGATGGCGATGAAAATCCCTAAGAGCACCTTATGGGGCACTACGCTTAAAATGAGTCCACTAAAGCTAGCCCCAATGAGTCCGCCCAGCCCAACATAAATCCCCACCTTCCAATCTAACAAGCCCTTTTTAAAATTGCTCCAACTCCCCACAACAGAGGAACAAGCCATCTGCACGACTGAAATCCCTACTGCCCCATCATAGGAATACCCGGCTAAAAGCAAGGTGGGCACAATCACCATGCCCCCCCCAATGCCAAAAAAGCCTGCCATTACACCTGTCAGTAAGCCTAGTAGCAAAAACAAGCCTAATTGTGCCATCTCCATAGCGTAGCCTTTTGACTCCATTATAATGAAGTTGTGCTAAAATCCCCGCCATGATTGATCGCCGGATTTTGACCCACTTTGATTTTCTATTGTTCTTTTTTCTCCTGCCCCTCATGGGTCTCTCTTTCTTTTTAGTCCATGAAGCCAATACGACTTTAAGCCTCAAACAAGGCTTTTATTTCGCAATAGGCTTTATCGTATTTTGGGTTGTGTTTTTGATCCCCTTTAGAAAGTTTGATTACTTGTTCCATTTGCTCTACTGGGGCTGTATTTTTCTGCTCTTGCTTGTTAATTTTATGGGCACTTCCAAACTAGGGGCGCAACGCTGGCTAGTGATCCCGGGCACTTCTTGGACCTTCCAGCCTAGCGAGCCGGTCAAAATCGCAATCTTGTTGCTCTTGGCCCACTTGATCAGCACGCACCCCATCCCCCCGGGGGGCTATGGCTGGAAAGTCTTTGGAAAATTGAGTATTTACATCATTATCCCGGCTGGGCTGATTTTAAAACAACCCGATTTGGGCACGGCCTTAGTGATTTTGATCATGGGTTTTGGTGTGTTGTTTTTGGTGGGTGTGCATCCCAAGGTGTGGATGACGCTGGGCATTGTCTTTGCCATTGCCTCCCCACTCATTTATGGCTCCTTGCACGCCTATCAAAAAAAGCGTATCCACGATTTTATTGCCGAAAAACCTAATTACCATGTCCGCCAATCCATTATTGCCATCGGCTCAGGCGGGCTCTTGGGCAAGTCCCAAGAAGAATCCACCCAAGCTAAATTAAAATTCTTGCCCATTGCCACCAGTGATTTTATCTTTGCCTATTTTGTGGAACGCTTTGGCTTTTTAGGGGCATTTGCGCTTTTAATCTTTTATCTGCTCTTTGTCTTGCATTTTTTCTCCTATTTTATAAGCGATCCCAAAGATCGCTTTTTGCAGACGATCACGGGTGGGATCGCAATTTTGATCTTTATTTATACCAGCGTGAACATTGCCATGACTCTAGGATTAGCCCCTGTGGTGGGCTTGCCCCTGCCTCTTTTAAGTTATGGAGGCAGTAGTTTCATCACTTTTATTATCCTCTTTGCCATTTTTGAAAACTTACTTGCATTTAAATTTGGATTTGGTTATAATCCCCCTTCTTATCGAAAAAAAGGATTCTTAGCTCAGCTGGTTAGAGCATTCGGCTCATAACCGATTGGTCGTAGGTTCAAGTCCTACAGAATCCACCAAGGTCTCCATGCAAGTAGCAGCTAGTATTTTGAGTGCGGATTTTTTAGATTTAAGACGGAGTATTACGCGCGTACATGGGGTAGATTTTTTGCACGTGGATGTAATGGATGGGCATTTTGTGCCTAATCTAACTTTTGGTCCTTGCGTACTCAAAAATCTCCCTAAGTTGCAAATCCCCCTAGATGTCCATTTGATGGTAACCGATCCCCTCTTTGGTATTGCGCTTTATCAGGATTTAAAGCCTGCCTTTTTGAGCGTGCATGCCGAAAGCACGCCTCATCTACACAAGGTGGTGCATCATATTAAAGATTTAGGGATTAAAGCCGGGGTGAGTCTCAACCCTGCAACCCCCTTAAGCGTATTGGACTATGTGATCCAAGATTTAGATTTAGTCTTGCTCATGAGTGTGAATCCGGGTTTTGGGGGACAGAGCTTTTTACCCCTCACTCTCCAAAAACTTCACGATTTCAAACAACGCTTCCCCCACTATGCCGGGGTGCTGGAAGTCGATGGGGGGATCAACGATCAAAATGCGCGCCTATTGAGCCAAGCTGGGGCTAATTTATTGGTGGTGGGCAGTTTCTTATTTAACCATAACAACCCCGCACAGGCCCTCCAAGTCCTCCAAGCCATTGATGCCTAAAAGTTACCGCGATTCATTGTATTGTTTTGTGGATATTGAAACCACTGGTTCTAAACCAGAGACTTCCAGCATCATAGAAATTGCCGCCTTGCTCTATGCCCCCCCACCCACCCCACTAGGCAAGGGGCGGCTGGTAAAAAGTTATGCCAGTTTGGTTTTTTGTGAGGATATCCCGCCCAAGATCAGCGAGCTAACCGGCATTGAACCTGAAGACCTACAAGGCGCGCCCTCTTTAATCCCCGTTTTGCGTGTGTTTAAAGACCTCTTGCAGGATCATATTTTTGTTGCCCACAATGTGGCTTTTGATTTTAATTTTATCCATTGCACCAGCCAGCAAGTCTTGGGCGAGGGGCTTTTTAACCCCCAACTCTGCACCTTGAATCTAAGCCGTCTGTGCATCCCTAGTCCCAAGCATGGCTTAAAGTTTCTCAACACCCACTTGGGGATCAAAATCCCCATTACCCACCGTGCCTATGCTGATGCCCTAATCGCTCTTAAGGTTTTTGAGCATTGCTTGAATGCTTTGCCCGCAGAGATCACCACCACCCAAGACTTACTGGATTACAGCATGGGCAAATTAAACTGAGCAAAATAGGGTTTGGATTGGGCAAGAATAACTCCCCAGCAAGTCCAAAATAACAAATATAAGATAAAATAGGGTAGAATGCACACGGTAAGATTTTAGGTAATTAGGGATCGCTCTTGACAGAACAAAGTTTAGACACGGCTTTAAATCTAGGTGAAATCGAGCTCGTGGATTTTCGGATCTTTGGGTTGCAAAATGGCAAGCCCTACGAGGGGATTTATGGGATCAATGTTTCTAAGGTGCAAGAGATCATCATGATGCCTGAGATTTTCGAGTTCCCCACGCACCTAAAATATGTGGTGGGAGTCTTTGATTTGCGCTCCACGATTATCCCCCTAATCGATCTCTCTACATGGCTGGGGATCACTGTGGATGAACAGCGTATTGAAGAAAAAGTCGTGGTGATTACCGAGTTTAGTAGTGTGAAGATGGGTTTTGTGGTGCATGCAGCCAAGCGCATCCGGCGCATTAGTTGGAGTGATGTTGAATCGGCTACCTTTAGTGCGCATAGCAATGCAAATCAAGACAAGATCACAGGTACAACTAAAATTGAGGGGGATAAAACTCTCTTGATTTTGGATTTGGAAAGCATTTTAAACGACTTTGAGTTTAGTATCCCCCATGTTTCCAAAAAAGACCTCCTAGAAGAACATGCTAAGAAATTTGATGGAATCGCTTTGTTTGTAGATGATAGTCGGGCAGCGCGCAAAATCATTAAACACACTCTCTTAAAACTAGGGTTTCAGGTGGTAGAGGCTGTGGATGGCAAAGATGGTTTGGCTAAACTAGAGATGCTCTATAACCAATACCAAGAGACCTTGAGTAAACATTTAAAACTGATTGTCTCCGATGTAGAGATGCCCAAGATGGATGGCTACCATTTCTTTTCTAAAATCCAAGAAGACCCACGTTTTGCCAATATCCCCGTCCTTTTCAACTCCTCTATTTGTGATGACTACAGCGCACAGAGAGCTTTAGATTTAGGGGTAAAGGGTTATTTGGTGAAATTCGATCCCAACCGCTTTGCTGATGAAATTGCCAAGATTTTAGGATAACCCACAAATTGGAGTATAATACATTAAACGACAGAAAGGGTGTTTAGATGGATGATATGAAGGAGATCATGGAAGACTTCTTGGTAGAAGCCTTCGAAATGAACGAACAGCTTGATCAGGATTTGGTGGAGTTAGAACACAACCCGCAAGATTTAGACTTGCTCAACCGCATTTTTAGGGTCGCCCACACCATCAAGGGTTCTAGTTCGTTCCTCAACTTGGATATTCTGACCCATTTGACCCACAATATGGAAGATGTTTTGAACAAAGCCCGCAAGGGTGAGCTCATCATCACCCCCGATGTAATGGATGTCGTCCTGCGATCGGTGGATATGATGAAAACACTCTTAGTAACTATTCGCGACACCGGATCGGATACCAATTCGGGCATTGATATTACCAATATCGTTAAAGAACTCCAAAGCATCGCCCACGCCACACATAGTGGCGATGAAACTCCCTCTTCAGAGTCTGCTCCAAGCGAGCCTAGCCCGCCCCCTCCTCCCCCCTCAGAGCCTGCACCTCCAGCCCAGTCTGCAACCCAGCCATCCTCTTTGGCTAGTGAGCCAGAGCCTGATTATGCCAACATGAGCACTGAAGAGGTGGAAAAAGAGATTGATCGGTTACTAAAACTCCGCCAAGAGGCTGATAAAAAACGCCGTACCGAACTCAGAAAAGAACAGGGCCAAAAGGCTCTAGAGAACAAACCCCAGCCTCTAAAACCCCAAACCCCCCAAACCCCTAAAACCCCAGAAAAGCCCCAAGCAGGTCCTCAAAGCAAAAAAGATCAAGACAAATCTGTTGCCATTGGGGTCGAACAAACCGTGCGCGTAGATGTGCGTCGCTTGGATCACCTGATGAATCTCATTGGAGAATTGGTGTTAGGCAAAAACCGCTTGATCCGCATTTATGGCGATGTAGAGGAACGCTATGATGGGGAAAAATTCTTAGAGGAATTAAACCAAGTGGTCTCTTCCATCTCAGCAGTTACCACCGATTTACAGCTGGCTGTGATGAAAACAAGAATGCAACCTATTGGCAAGGTGTTTAATAAATTCCCCCGCATGGTGCGCGATTTGAGTCGGGAATTGGGCAAGAGCATTGAATTGGTCATTGATGGAGAAGAGACCGAGCTAGATAAATCCATTGTAGAGGAGATTGGCGATCCGTTGATCCACATTATCCGCAACTCTTGTGATCATGGCATTGAAAAGCCTGAAGATCGCAAGATGTTAGGCAAACCTGAAATGGGGCGTGTGGAGTTGAGTGCTTATAATGAGGGCAATCACATTGTGATTAAGATTACAGACGATGGGGCCGGGCTAGATCCAGAAAAACTCAAAGAAAAGGCGATTGAAAAAGGTGTTATCACCGAGAGGGAAGCTAGCACGATGACAGACAAAGAAGCCCTTAATATCATCTTCAAGCCCGGCTTCTCCACCGCCAAAACCCTAAGCAATGTTTCTGGGCGGGGTGTGGGTATGGATGTGGTAAAAACCAATATTGAAAAACTCAATGGGATCATCGAATTAGAATCAGAAGTGGGCGTTAGGACTACCCAAAAGCTTAAAATCCCCCTAACTCTTGCCATTATCCAAGCCTTGCTGGTGGGTGTGCAAGAGGAATACTATGCCATCCCCCTCTCCTCTGTGCTGGAAACCGTGCGCATTAGCCAAGATGAGATTTATAGCGTAGATGGCAAAAGTGTTTTAAGATTGCGCGATGAAGTGCTGTCCTTAGTGCGCCTAGCGGACATCTTTAAGGTCGATGCGATCTTAGAGGATTCTAAAGAGGTCTATGTGGTGATCATTGGGCTAGCCGATCAAAAAATCGGGGTGATTGTGGATTACTTGATCGGGCAAGAGGAAGTGGTCATCAAATCTTTGGGCTACTATCTCAAAAGCACGAAGGGGATTGCTGGGGCAACCGTGCGTGGGGATGGTAAGATCACCTTGATTGTGGATGTGGGCACGATGATGGAAATGGCTAAAAATGTGAAGGTCAATGTCAATAGCCTCATTGATGAAGCCCAAAACTCCAATATCAAAAACAACCCCAGTGATTATATTGTGCTCGCCATCGATGACAGTAGCACGGATCGCGCCATGATGCGTAAATCCTTAAAGTCTCTAGGCGTTACCGTGATTGAGGCGAGCAATGGCGTGGAGGGCTTGGAGATGGTCAAAAATGCCGACAAAGTTCCCGATGCGGTGTTGGTGGATATTGAAATGCCCAAGATGGATGGGTATGCCTTTGCTAGCGAAGTGCGTAAATACAACAAATTTAAAAACCTGCCTTTGATTGCGGTCACTTCACGAGTAACCAAGACCGATCGCATTAGAGGGGTGGAAAGCGGGATGACCGAATACATCACCAAGCCCTATAGCCCTGAGTATTTGGCCAATGTGGTCAAACGGAGCATTAAGTTAGATTAGAGGAGAAAACATGCAAGATGCAATGGCCCTAAAAGAGCTGTTTGAGAAACAAAAGAAGGGGAACAAAGACGAGAATAGGGCTGATGACAATGAGGAGATTTTACAATTCATCGGTTTTATCATTGGGACGGAGGAATATGCCATCCCCATTCTCAATATTTTAGAGATTGTCAAGCCCATTGGTTATACCCGCGTACCTGAAACCCCTAACTATGTGCTGGGAGTCTTCAATTTGCGGGGTAATGTCTTCCCCCTCATTAGCTTGCGTCTCAAATTTGGTCTGCCCCCTGAGAAACTCAATAAGGATATGCGTTATTTGGTGGTGCGCCACAACGACCAGATTGCGGGGTTTTATATCGACCGCCTCACAGAGGCGATTCGCAT
Source organism: Helicobacter mehlei (assembly GCF_007280785.1). Taxonomy (NCBI): domain Bacteria; kingdom Pseudomonadati; phylum Campylobacterota; class Epsilonproteobacteria; order Campylobacterales; family Helicobacteraceae; genus Helicobacter; species Helicobacter mehlei. Next base: position 30,585 of record NZ_VKGC01000005.1, on the reverse strand, counting down.
CAAACAATCCGACATCGACCCCGTGCCCGAAACCCTATTGGAGAATAACCAACTCATCTTTGGTATTGGGAAGCGGGAGGACAAACTGGTTTCTATTTTGAAAGTTGAGGAAATCTTAAAAAAAGACTTTTAAGAGCCCTTGTTAATCCAAAGGAGGTTCATGTCTGCTTTTTCACGTCTAAGCATTGGCACAAAGATTGTAGTCGGTGTGGGCATTATCGTGGTATTAGGGATTTTGGTCTTGGGGCTTGTGGTGGGAATCCAAGTTAAAAATGTTACTCAAACCAAGACCATTGAAACATTGGAAGACAACGTCAATGAGGGAGGTATGCGCCTGCAGAGAATCATGGACCGCTCATTTGCCCATTTGAGTGGTTTGAGCAAAGATTTAATTAATGCTGGGGGCTTAGTCCCTCCAGAAAAACGCCTCGAATTGATGCAACGCTTTTTGGCCGATTCGATCAATATTACCCTCATTAGCTTGACTCTACCTGGTAATCCGCAAGGCTCATCTGTGATGCACATGGTGGGGGCTTCTTTTGAGATGATGCATCAAGAAGAGATTTATTCCCCCAAGCTCTATGACGGGATATTGCAGACTTCTAGGATTGCCAAGAACGATCCCTACTTCCGCGAAATTGATGGTAAGCCGGTTTTTGGGTTTGATCTAGGGGTGCCCTTAAAACAGCACGGCAAAGTAATCGGAGTCTTGACTGCCTTTTTTAGCATTGATAGCCTCACAGACGCGGTGATGCGCAATAAAAACGATACCTTTTTGCTCAATCAAGATGGGTACTTGCTCATCGCCTATGATAAAAACATTCGGGGCAAGCTTCTAGCAGATGTCAATCCCGACCCCTCAGCTAAAACTTTGGTGCAGGCTATCAAGGCTTTAAAAGCGGGTGTTTTTGATTACTATTCTCTCAGCGAGAAGAAGAACAGTTTGTTAGTGGTGAAGTCCTTTGATATTTTTCAAAAAATTGGTCCCGAGGATTTTAAGTTTAATTGGGCGTTAGCCCGTTTTGTCGGTAAAGACAAGGTATTACAAGCCTCTGTTTATCTCCAAAATCTTGTGTTGAGCATGGGTGTCATCATCATATTGGTCTTGGTGATTGCCATTTATATTTTAGTGCGCTTGTTGGTGCGCAATCGGATTCGCATGGTTTCTGAGACCTTGCTAGGGTTTTTCAAGCTTTTAAACGACCCAAAGGGGCAGCACAATATTCCAATCACTAAGGTATATGCCTTGGATGAAATTGGGGTGATGAAACAAGCCATCAATGAAAACATTGCCAAAATCCACGAAAATACCAAAGCTGACAACGCAACTATTGATGACATGTTGGGCGTAGTGCGTTCCATTAAAGAGGGCGATTTTACGAAAGAAATCTACGCCACACCTAATAATCCTGATCTCTTGCACCTTAAAGAGCTTTTTAATGAGGTCGCCGTGTATTTACGCCAGCATATCGGATCGCACATGCAGGGTATCAACCAAGCCTTTGAGCGATTCAAGGTTCTGGATTTTAGGCAGGGTATCCCCAACCCTACGGGAAATGTTGAAAAAGCCGTCGACACTTTGAGCAATGGGATTAGGGTGATGTTGCGCACCTCCTCTAATTTTGCCAATGCGCTAAGCCATGAGGCAGAGGGGTTAAAAACTTGTGTGGATAGTTTGATTCAGAGTGCCGATCAACAAAATAAAAGTTTGCACCAGACCTCAAAATCCATTGAGTCCATTGTGGATAGCATTTCTAGCATTAGCCACAAAAGCGAGGATATGATCAAACAAGGGCAGGATATTAGAAACATTGTGGAGATCATCAAGGATATTGCCGATCAAACCAATTTGTTAGCCCTCAATGCCGCCATTGAAGCCGCACGGGCTGGGCAGTATGGGCGCGGGTTTGCGGTGGTGGCTGATGAGGTCAGAAAACTAGCCGAGCGCACCCAAAAATCGTTGGGCGAGATTGAGGCCAACATTAATGTGTTGGTGCAAAGCATTGCGGATACTTCCGAATCGATTAAGATGCAGAGTCAAAGTGTGGAGGGAATCAACCACTCCTTAGAAGCCTTCAAACAAGACACGCAAAATAACTTGAATATCGCCAATACTTCCTTAGAAGTGGGGAATAACATCGATCGCATCTCCAAAGACATTTTAGACGATGCCAACAAGAAGCAGTTTTAATGCAGATTCTTAAAAAAGTCCTGTGGGTGCTTTTTATCCTACCCGTAACGCTAGGTAGCGTGTTGGGCGGGGGGTATCTGTTCATTTTGTGGGTGGGGGCAGACCATGAGATTCGCAAGGTCGTGGATTATAAACCCGAGATCGCCTCTAGGATTGTGGATGCTAAGGGGCGTTTGGTCGCTAATATCTACAACAAAGAGTTCCGCATTTATACCCATTTTTCTGAGATTCCGCCCAAAATGGTCGAAGCTTTGCTAGCGGTCGAGGACACGCTATTTTTTGAGCACCATGGGATCAACCTAGATGCGATCATGCGTGCTTTTTTAAAAAATATCCGCAACCAAAAATACACTGAAGGAGGGAGTACGCTCACCCAACAGCTGGTTAAAAACATGCTTTTAACCCGTGAAAAAACTTTAGGCCGCAAGTTTAAAGAGGTTGTTTTTTCGCTTAAACTAGAACGCACGCTGACCAAAGAGCAAATTTTAGAACGCTACTTCAACCAAACTTTCTTTGGACATGGTTTTTATGGCATCAAAACGGCTAGCTTGGGTTATTTTAAAAAACCTCTATCCGCCCTCACCCTCAAAGAGATTTGCATGTTAGTCGCCCTGCCCCGCGCACCCTCTTTTTATGACCCCACTAGGAGGTTGGATTTTTCTCTAGCAAGGGCTAATAGCATTGTGAAGCGCATGCACGATTTGGGTTGGGTTAGCACGGAGCAAATGCAAACAGCCTTAACCCAAGTGCCCAAAGTCTATGACACCACCTTAACCCAAAATAGCGCACCCTATGTGGTCGATGAGGTGGTGCGCACTCTAAGCCCTTTGAGTGATCTCAAAACCGGAGGCTATACAATCAAACTCTATCTCAATTTGGATTACCAAAAAGCTGCCCAAGAGTCTTTGCGTAATGGTTATGAGCGCATTATTAAGAGACTCAAAGAGGAACAAGAAAATAATACCCTTAATGGTGCGATCGTGGTTACTGACACCCAAACCGGGCATATTGTGGCGATGGTGGGCGGGGTCGATCACCAAAAAAGCCCGTTTAACCGCGCCACGCAAACCAAACGGCAATTTGGGAGTGCGATCAAGCCCTTTATTTACCAAATTGCACTCAACAATGGTTTTTCAAGTGCTTCTTTGATCCCTGATGTGGCGCGTAGCTTTGATACCAGCGTGGGTAAAAAGAAATACTGGCGGCCTAAAAATGATAACCGCAAATACAGCGGGTTCATCACACTCAAAAAGGCTTTGGTGCATTCGGTCAATCTAGCCACAATTAATCTAGCCGAATACATCGGTTTTGATACAATCTATAGAGACTTGGATGCCTATGGTTTTACAGATGTCCCCAAAAATATGTCTATTGTCTTGGGGAGTTTTGGCATGTCGCCTTTGGAGGCTAGCATGCAATACTCGCTTTTTTCTAGCTATGGGAATATTTTAGAACCAACTCTCATTGAAAGTGTAACCGATGCCAATGGCAACCAAAAAATATTAAAAACCACCCCCCCTAAGTCTGTTCTCTCACCCGCCCAAGCGTTTTTGACCATTGCGATTTTAAAAGAAGTGGTGGCAAGGGGAACAGGGCGACAAGCCCAAGTGAAGGGCATGCAGGTAGCGGGCAAAACTGGGACATCTAATAATTATGTTGATGGCTGGTTTTGTGGTTTTACCCCCAGCTTACAAGCTATTGTGTGGTATGGGCGTGATGATAATAGCAAAATTGGGTATGGCATGACTGGGGGTGTAGTGGCAGCCCCTGTCTTTGCAGATTTCATGAAACAAGCTTTAAGAATCAACCCCTCGCTCAAACGCGCCTTTAGGGTGCCTGAGGGTGTGATCGAGCAACAAATCAATGGTGAGACCTACTACACCACCCAAGGTTCTACCCCCCACCAAGAGATTCGCCAAGAGATCAACGAACCTTTAATGTTTTGATTACACCTTGAAGGTGTCGATCTCAGCACCCACAATTTCAAAGAGGTGATCGAGTGAGGCACGGGTTTTGCGGATTTTTTCAATATCTTCTAGTTTGAGGTGTGCTAGAGTGCTGATCTCCTTGATTTCATCGTTGATATTTTCGCTATCTTTTGCGCTCTCTTGGAGACTTTGGGCACTTGTATGGGCGCGATCGATCACCTCTGAGATGTTCTGTACGCTTTTGTCCATCACTTCTTGCAAGCTGATGGCCAATTCGGCGGTTTTGACCAATTCTTGGGCATTTTCACCCAAGCTATAATTGATCTCATTCACACTTTGCACCATTTCATTGATGGTGGAATTGATGGTCGTCAAGCTATTTTGGGTTTTTTCGGCTAATTTTCTGACCTCATCAGCCACCACTGCAAACCCGCGCCCATGCTCGCCCGCCCGTGCGGCTTCAATGGCAGCATTGAGGGCTAACAAATTGGTTTGGGCAGCAATGTCATCGATAATGGTTAAAACCTCTTTAATGCTATTGGTGCTCTTAGAAGTCTCTTCTAGGCGGTGGGAAAACTCCACGCTTTGCTCGGCGTTGCTTTTAAGGCGCACATTTAAGGCTTTCATTTGCCCATGCACATCTTTTAAGTATTCCTCTGTTTGGTTTAATTGTTTCTCATTTTCACCCGCATCATTGACCCGCGCCAAGACCTTAGAGATGTTCTCCTTACTACGCCCGACCGCATCCTCAACCACCACAATAGCCTGACTGGCTCGCCCATGCACGCTGTCTGTCGCCTCTTTAAGTGTAGAGGCAACCTCAACCCGTCTGGCACTAAAATCTTTAAATTGGCGCATCACGCCTTGCATGTGCTCGATAAAGACATTAATATTGCGTGTAATCTGGGCGATCTCATCCTTGGTCTGTTTGTCTTGACGGCCCCGATATTTAAGGCGTTTGGTCAAATCCCGATTACCAGTGGTGAGATCCGCACTCAAGCGTTGGAGTCTCCCTAAAGGGCGGATCAAATAATAAACCCAAGCGATCGTGATCATCAAGGTTAAAATAAAGTCAGATAGAGATATCCAGAGCATGATGCTGCGCAAGTCAAAAATGCTTTTAAAGGCAACTTCAGTGGGCACATACGCGATCATTTTCCAATTATACCTAGGCACTGTAGTGAAGACCACTAAAAATTCCTTGCCATTATTGACCTCTAAAATCACCCCTTCTTGTTGTTGCAAAATCTGCTGGGCGATGTTCTTAATGGGCGATTTATCCCCTGCGATGCTATCCCCTACAGCCAAATTACTTGAACCCAGCACATAACCTTTCTCATTGGTCAAATCCAAATCCCCCTCATCTGCAAGATGTATCTTCTTGATATAGGATTCAAAAAAATGTAAAGGAATATCTGCCCCAAAAACCCCAACAAAATGCCCATCACGCATTAAAGGCGCGCTATAGGTGATCACCAACTTATTGGTGAAGGCATCGGCATAAACTTCAGAAAGAATGGTCTTCCTTTGGGCTTTGGCTTGCTGGTACCATTCTCTGACCCTAGGATCAAAGCCCTTGGGTACACCTAGTGTGGAATACATTCTCCCATCTTCAAGACCCACAAAGGTTTGCAGAGCGTCTAAATTTTGGCTGATGTATTTGAGTACATGGTTAAGCGCGTTGAGATTGCGATCCACCCCAATGGCTGACACTTGGTCAGCACCCGCATCGAATAACTTACGGGTATCATCATTCCACGCAGCAATCCAACTCGTGTTCGCTTTGGCAATTTGCAATAAGTGTGCTTTGACATTGTGCGTAACAAGATTACGCACAAAGCTTTCCACACGCATCCCAAAAATAATAAAACCCACAGCCAAAACCAACGCCAGCACTAAACCAATTTTTTCTTTGGTGCCCACAAAATCCCCTTATGTTATATCTCCCTCCTTTTGCAAACCCTTAACAAAGAGGTAAATTATACAACAAATGCCATTTTTGGATTGTTAATATCTTGAAAAATTTGAATAATAAAATAAAATAAAGCCCAGCACCCGCCCTATTTGGGCTATTTTAATCACTTTTAGATATAATGGGGGCATTTTTTTTTAGCGGGTGTCTATGCGGTGGCTTTTGCGTGGCTTTTTTAGTATTTTTTTCTTAGTTTTACCCCTTGTGGGCACTAAGATCACCCTCGATCCTTTCGGGTATTTGGGCATGATCTACAATCAAGGGTTGCAACGCTCGGCTCATAGCTATGTGGGCTTTGATGCGCGTGTGGGCACGAATTTTTCTTTTAATAATGGTTGGGCATTTGGGATTGGGGCGATTGGGGCATGGAATGTCTATAGCCGCAATAAAAAATTCCAACCCATTGTGAGCATTGGGAATGTCTTAGGGAGTGCAGAGAGCAACATGCGCCCTTATTTGAGCATGGGTGATATTTCAGATGCCTATGTCAAATACGACACCAAGCGGCTTAAATTTGCCATTGGGCGTTTTAACTCCAATTTTGTAGGCTTTGATTGGATTCAGGGCAATATTCAGGGGGCGAGCCTATTTATCCACCGCAATGATTTCCGCTATTGGGGCATTTTTATGGACTCCATGCTCTATAATGGTTATCAGGGTAATGATTTACAAGGTGCGCGAATCGCTACGGGTATCAATGCCCTTGCTTCCTATGATCCCGTTTCTAAGAAAAAATATGTGGGGGGAGAAGTGGTGGCTTTTGGCATGGGCTATGAGCACAAGGGCTTTAGTGTTGCCCCCTTTATCTTGATCGATTCAAAACTCCCTTTACCCACTAGGGGAGTCTTGTTCCAAGTGGGGGGTAAGTTCCAATACCAAGCCAGCTTGCCCAAAGGCTTTAAATCCTTTACTATTCTGCATGGAATTTACCAACATGGCGATACAGATGCGATCGTGGGCAACAATGAAGCCGGCTTGTTTATGATCGATCAGACCTTCTTATACAAAATCTTTAACTTTGGGTTGGGTTTTTACGCTGTCCCTGCCCCTAATAAAAAGGGTTATTTTTGGTCCTTTAATGACAAAACCAAGTTTTATGGGCGGGGAATCAACTCAATTGGTGTGCCCGCTATTTATTTTGCCAACGCCACCATGACAGGCTATGTCTTCGGGGGCATGAAGACTAAGAGGGTGCGCATCGATGCGATGATCGCATGGGGGGATTATCAGGAGTATTCTTTGATGACAAATTATAAAATATGGAATTATAAGGAGATGACTTTGGATGCTGGGATCGGGTATGTCTATTCCTACTCCTCTAAGGCGGTGAGCAATATTGGTAATTCTTCTTTGGTGCTCTTCACCAAGTTTTCCTACTAACCATGATCAGCATTGAAAATTTAAGCAAATTTTACGGGCATCATGTGGCTTTAAATGGCGTGCATTTGCAAATCCCTAACGCACAAACCATCGGATTATTAGGTCCCAATGGTGCGGGCAAAACCACCTTGATTAAAATCCTAACGGGCATGCTTAAAAACTACCAAGGTCAAGTGCGTATTGACAACTACCCCATTGGCATAGAGACCAAAAAGATCACCGCCTACCTGCCCGATCAAGATTGTTACCCCCAAAGCTATAAGGCTTTGCAAATGCTACAACTCTACAAGGACTTTTTTAGCGACTTTGATCACCAAAAAGCCTTAGAACTATTGGATCGCTTCCAAATCCCCTTAAAACAGCCCTTTAAAGCACTCTCTAAGGGCACAAAAGAAAAACTCCAACTCCTGCTCACCCTCTCTAGAAGGGCTAGACTCTTTATCTTTGATGAGCCCTTAGGCGGAGTTGATCCCATCGCACGGCAAGAAATCTTAGACTTGATCATCGCTGAGTGCCAAGATAACGCCACGATCTTACTCTCCACCCATTTGGTTTTAGATGTGCAAGATCACTTGGATTGGGCGATTTTTATTAAACAAGGCAAGATCATCGCCTTTGATCGTGTAGCGACTCTTAAAGGCGAATATGGAAGCTTGGAGCGTGCCTATAAGGAGTATTTGAAATGATCCAAATTTTTAAACATGACTTTTTGGAAAGTTATATCCCCATTGTGGGCATGAATATCTTTTTGGTGATCTGCTGGGTTTTTCTAGCCAACATGCAACAAGGGCATGATCCCATCATTTTTTTACTCCAAAATTTTTTGCTCTTTTTGGGGAGCTTGGTATTGGTGGTGTTTATTTTCATGGCGACCCTGCGTTCCACCCAACAAAAGCTATTTGGCAAGGAGGGCTATTTGACCTTTAGCCTACCTTTGGGAGTGGATCGTATTTTATTACCCAAAATCGCCATCAATCTTTTTTGGGTGATCCTAAGCCTCACATGCATTCCCGTTGCCTTTTGGCTCTCCTATGTTTTGCACGTACCAAATTCCAAACATGGGCTTTGGTTATCCATTGATGACAAGAAGATGTTTATCACCAGTATTTTGTTATCCTTGCTTTTTTACATACTCTTATACCTCAAGTTTTTATTAACCCTAAGCCTCCTACACACGGGCAAATTCAAACGCTTCCCCAAACTGACCGGTTTGGTGATCTTTATTGGGCTTAGTCTCGTGCTAGAAATCCCCTCTAAAATCTTGCAACACTATCTGTTGAGCCATTCCTCACATTTTGTCTTGCCCGATGGCTACATGGCTTTTTATTATAATTTTTATAGCCCCTTTAGCTCCACCACCATTAAAGCGATCTTTTTAGGCACGGAGTTTTTAAAAATCTTGGGGCTTTACTGGGCGATTCGTTGGCTGATTGTCAATAAATTAGAATTAGAATAAGAGAAAGGATTTTCCATGAAATCTCTAACCATATTGTTCTCCCTTGTTTTTGTGGGGGTTTTGCACGCCCAAAGTGGTTATTGCAGTTCAGATTGCATGGGCACGCCCGATGAGCGCCTAGCCCCTATGGAATTCCATTTTAGCCTTGTCCATTCTGTGGAACACTACCTCAAACACCCCAAATCCAGAAAACGCATGCTCCAAAGATGCCATGAGGCTTTCACTTCCACAAACAAGATCAATTACATCAGCGACTCTTTTAAGCAAGATTGCGACAACGCCAACCAAGCCCAAGAGATGGCACACTCTAAGGCACAAGGTTAGGGTTAGTCTCTTAAAAACTCTCTTTTTGCGCTCAAAGGTAGGGCGTGGGTGCATGATTTGTTAAGTGTTTTTTAAGACAAATGAGATTAGCATCTCCCCTAAAAAAGGGACAATGCTACCCCTTTTTAGGGGGGCTTTGTTTTGCCCAAACATAAAGGAATTGCATGCATACCTGTGGCAGTTTAACTATCGAGAACTTGACTATCGAGAACTTGACGATTAAGAATTTATCCATCAATGGTTTAAAAGACTTGGGCTTTAAAGTTGAGGGGGGGGGGTAGATCACTACTCTAAATCTTATCCACCTGCACACCACAACCCCGCTCAAGAGTCTTCTTACAAAGCCGCATCAGAATATGATCACCTTCAAAGAGAGCTCGCCAGCACCAACAAATACTCTGAAAATCTCCAAAACCAGCTAAAAAGCGTACTTGAATGGGCAGTTTCTCTATGCCCACATCTTGGCTTAACACCCCCTGACCCGCAACTAACACCCACAAAACAAATTGAAAGCCTTATAGCGCAAAAACCCCACTCCGAACAACAAGAGGGCTTGAGCGGACTTGAAAGAGAGTTATATCGCCTCGCGTCGGATTTAGAACTAAACCTAGAGGACATGGACATGGGCAAGGATAAAAAGGACAAACTCACCCCCAAAGAGCTTGGGAAAGTGGTTATCGAAATACAAAAAGCAGTTAAAACACTGCAACAACAGGTCAAAAGGCTAGAAAAAGAGCTTGGAGATACTGAGGGTTTGAAGGCAAAATACACAAAACTAGAGACGGAGCTAGGAGAAAAGAACGCAACAATAAAGGATTTGCAGGAAAACAAAATACTGGGCTTACAGGGCGAACTGGAAGATAAAAAGCAAAAAGTAACGGACTTAGACGAGAAATTAAAAGTCGAGGAGAAAGAAGTAGAGAACTTGGGCAGGAAATTGGAGGATTTGGGGCAGGAAAAAGACCAACTAGAGCGAACGGCACTACAAAAAGAAAAAGAGCTAGGTGAGCAAATAACAAATTTAGAGACCCAAATGGCTACACTCAAAGGCTTTGAGCCTTACCAAGAGCTTTTAAAACTTGCCCAAGAACACCCTAATTTGGGGCTTGTGGCAAATACGCCCGGGGATTTGCTCAGCGAGATTTATAAAGCCCCTAAAAATCTGATGAAAAAGGTAGCCGAGAACACTCTCAAGTCCATTAAAGAGAAAACAGCGGATGCGCCAATTTGGAGTAACTATTTTGAACGTCTCTTTGCGATTTTGCAAGATTTGCTTGGTTTGCAAAGACTAGCGATTAAAGAGGGCGATGGATACAACCCCGCAAAATGCGAGATATTGGGCAAGGGCAATAAGCAGGGCAAGGTTTGTAAGGTTATCTTTCAAGGCTACCAAATAGGTGGTAGCACCGTGGCATATAGCTTAGTTGAAACGCAGTGATCGCGGGCGTTTTAGCGCGTGTGCGGGCGTTTTTATGTGCGCATTTGTGTGCAAAAGTTCCAACCCCCATTAAGAAAGGAAAAAGCATGGAAGAACAAAGAGACAAAACCAGCATTGAAGAATTAACCCTTGCTGAAAGACACCCTTTAGCCAAAAAACTACGGGATTTAGAGAAAAAGGGCAATGAGAAAGCCAAAGAGATTTTAGCCGATGTCCAAAGGAAATTAGATGGTTTTGAGGGCAAGATTGCAACTCTCCCTGCCAAAGACCAAGAGCGTTTGTTGGCAGTGGCTAGACGCGTGCGTTATCTCAAGCCCGATGATTCTTGTGTGCGATCCCCGCAATTTTTGGAATACCTGCAGGAATTATCTGTTTTGGTTTCTAGCAACCAAAAGCCCTTTATTCCGGCACGCTGGATTAGAGAGTTTGAAGCATTGTTGCAAGATAGCCAATTACATATTAAAATGGAGGATTTACGCCCTTGGTTGCTCAAGATTGACCATGTAGCCATTGGCATTGAACCCTATGTGCAAACCCTGCTAGATGATCTTAACGAGGGGCATTGGGACCTCTACCCTAGGGAAGATGGGTTCAAGGGTAAGAAGTTGTGTTTTAAATTTGATGCGCGTTTGAATGTCAGAACCCCTAAGGGAGATATTAAACCCGGAGAGGTCGCCATTGACTTTGGCACTAAACACACCATTGCAGCTTACTTAGAAGATGGCAACCCCACCTTGCTCTCCATTGGCGCAGAACAAAATCTAGGGAATTTGGGTGATCGGGAGTTTGAAAACCCCACCATTATCGAGTTTAGACACCACCAAAAGTTTTTAGAGGACTATGGTGCACTTGAACACCGCCCCTTTACAGAACTTGCCGATCTGGGGGTTTCCCACGGGGCTTTTGAAGAGTTTAAAAAGGCCAAGGGGAATGACTATTACCGCTTTTTTTACAAACTCAAGCAATGGGCAGGCGCGGCAGATCACAATATCCGTTTCAACGATGAACAAGGGTATGAAGTGAGCTTGAAGGGTTTTATGGATTGTGATTTTAATAATCCGGTGGAATTTTACGCCTATCTGTTAGGACGCTACATCAACAACATGAATAGGGGGGTGTATTTAAAATACTTCCTCTCTTACCCGGTCAAGTACGAGGAGGAACAGGCATTAAAAATCCGCGAGAGTTTTGAAAAGGGTTTGAGAAAATCTCTTCCTGCTGGCTTGGATGAAAATCAATTGCAGGTGCGTTTGACCCTGAGCGAACCGGCTGCCTATGCGATCAGCGCGTTGCAAGAATTTGGGTTTTATGACAAAGTGGATCAAAAGGGCATTTACTATGGGATTTTTGACTTTGGGGGCGGGACAACCGATTTTGATTTTGGGATTTTTAAAGAGAGCGGTGATCCCAACCATGAATTTGATCTCCACCCCTTTACAACCCATGATGGTATGCGTTGGCTAGGGGGCGAGAATTTATTAGAACTTCTAGCCTATGAACTCTACATTCAAGAGGATCACCTAGAGCAGATGCGCGGACACAAAATCCCCTTTGTAGCCCCCAATTACGACCCGGCGCGTTTCAACATTGCCCCCTTAGGCGATCTCATCACTCTAGCTCCCCGTGAGGGTAGGCGCAATTTACAAGATTTGGTAAGCCTGTTGCGTCCCTTTGTAGAAAACTTGAGTGCGGAAGATTTGCAAAAAGAGGATCAAGAGCTACAAGAACAAGAAACGAGCAAAATAGAACCAGTCATCACTTTAAAAGATGCGCTTGGTGAGGATAGGGACATTAACCTAGCCATCAACTATCCCCATCTGCTTGCCATTCTAAGAAGAGAGATTGAGGATGGGGTGGAAAACTTCTTCACAAGCTTGCGACTCTTGGATGAGAAACTAGAGGGCATGACAAAATTGCACATTTTCTTAGGGGGGAATGCGAGCCGCTCCCCCTTGCTCAAATCTATTTTCTTAGAGCACATTGAAAAGGTAAAAGAAAAGTACCAAGCCTATAAAAACACCCAACTTAGCAAACGCGGGGAAGAGATGCCGGATATGGATTTTGAACTCTGGCCCCCTCTGGGTACGCCTGAGGCAGATGAAATCATCAAAAAAGAAAACCCCATGCACCCCATACATGATGGAGCGATCCATTCTTCACACCGCGTAACCTGTAAAACGGGGGTGGTCTTTGGGCTTTTGGAGGGGCGTGAGCGCAACAAAGGGGGTATTCGGATTGTGCGGGAGGAAACAGCCCCTGTCTTTAAATACCACATCGGCTTTGAACGCAGAAGGCGTTTTGAGCCCAAATTGCACCGCGATCGAATCAAGATCGGGGAGTGGGTGGAGTTGGATCATTTGGGCTCTTATCAAGAGGTGGAATTCCGCTACACGGATAAGGCGAGTGCCTTTGCTGAGGGGAGAAATCTCCCAGCCAGCCAAACAACAAGATGTGTAGTGAGTTTGGATCGCCCCTACCCAGACCATGTGCTTAAAATTTGCGCTCAGGATATGAGCACGCTTAAAATCGGCGTTTTCAACAATAAGGGCGAATTGGTTTGGGCAGAGAAAATCATCCGCCTAGATGCCAATAAAGCGACTCATCTCAATTAATAAAGGAGTGGCATGCGTTATACCTATGTTTTTGTGCTGACTAGTAATTGCGTGTGCGTACTCCAACATAAAGATGGAGAAGTTAGAGCATCCAATTTAGCCAACAAGGCACGCTTTGAGGACATCTCTGAGAGTTTTTGGGAGGACTTCCAGCGGGTCTTTAACATCGATCCCAAAGGGCATAAAGACTATGCCTTTGTGTGGCTCAACAAAGCCCACAAGCATAGTATCGTGCTAAATACCCCTGATTTTAAAGATCGCTTAGAGGATAGCATTTGGAATCATGCACGCATGGCAGATGTGCGTGACGTCCTTGAGAGGGATTGTTCCATGCGTTTTAATTTTGAGGATTTTGCAGGCTGTCAGTTATATCCTCTGCCCTCTGCAACCCCCTTATTCACCAATGCCAATTTGGAACACCCACAGGAAACATCCTTTGAGGATGAAAGACCCTCAACGGGTTTTTATGGTTATAGCAAGGATAGCCTCAAACCCCATCAAGAAGCTATCTATGGAGAAAAAACCCAAAAGCGTACACCTGTAGAGCGCACCCTCTCTACTAAAGCCTCCCTTAAGGGGGATGACAAACCTAGTGTAGATGAGGAGAATGTGTAAAGTGGTGTGGTTGGGCGGGATTTAAGAAAATTTAAAACAAGGAGTTTTGATGTCAGTAGCACGAGCCGATTCAGATGAAATTGAGGGTTTTGCCAATCATTTACAGCAATTCTTAGACGATCTCAACGACATGGTCAATAGTCTTAATGGGCATTTTCGCTCTTTAGGAGATACTTGGGGCGATAAAAAATATTTGGAGTTTGAGGAAGTCTTGCGGGATTTAGAGTCGTTTCTAAAACGCTTTGATACCGATGCGACCGAGCAAGTCGCATGGCTTAGACGCAAGGTTGAGGAACTTAGGACTTATGGAGGCATCTGATGCCTGTTAATGTCGATACGGAGCAACTACGCCAAGTCATTACGCAGTTGCGCCTTTTTAGAGATGCGTTGCAACAAAGAACACGCGACTTTTTGCAAGAATTGCAGGAGTATTACGAAGCGATCTGTGAGGAGTACCGCAACACCAAGAAGTTTCTAGAAGAGGCTAGAGTGGGGCTAGCGGATGCTAGAAAAACTGAAGAGTATCGCGAATATTTGCTTATGCTTGCATGGCTAACCCCGGAACCTTGGACTATGGTAGCTGTAGCCACAGCCACAGCTGCCCTGACCATAGCCACTAATAAACGCAAACAATGGGAAGAAAAGGTCGCTCTGCTTGAGCAGGCTTTAGAGATTTACAGCGAGCAGATTAAACGCATTGAGAGTCAGCTCTTAGAGGAAGCCTACCAACAAAGCAAGGGCTTATTGCTGGACTATGATGAGGAACATAACCAACTCTGCCGGCGTTCCAATGAGGCGGCTAGCATTATCGAGCAAGCATACAACATTCCCCCACCACAATTCCAAAAATTACAAGAATTATCCGCACAACTAGAAGCTTTGCAAGAACAGCTCAGACCCAATGCCAGAGAGCAACAAATCCAAGAGGCAAACACCAAATACCAAGAGCTCTTAGAGGGACAAAAAGAGGACTTTAACACAAACCCCCAAAATGATTTTGACATCCCCTTCAGTGAGTTTAATTTGCCTATTTTTCCGGGAGTGTTTTCCACCACCATAGACTTAGAACATTTAAATGAGGAAAAATCTATGTTACACTTCCGCGCGATCAAGGCTTTGCAAAAAGCCCTAGAAGAACGCACCTCTTTGCAAAATCTGTTTGATGATGAAGAAAAAGCGCAGATTAACAAGGGCATCACCCCTAAGGGTTATCTCTGGCATTTTGATGGCAACCCACCACTAGGCACCATGCAACTTGTGCGTGAAGAAATTTTACTCAAAGTCCCCACAGCAAAGGTTATCCCCTATGGCAACAAATGGCAACACAACTCAAGGTTTAAGTTGGGATTTTGCGATCCCTTTACAAGAGGAGGGATTGCAAGCCGCACAAGATTTTAGCAAGCAAGAATTTAGCCCCACATTCATTGACTTTTTAAGGCGTAACAACAATGCGATTCCCCCTAAACACAGTTTCTCCATTGGCAATAAAAACTATAGCTTTAAAAATGTGCTGGACTTCAACACAGAGGGTAAATGCCTCTTTGTGTTTTTCATGGAGAGTCTCAAAGAGCATTTGGGGCAGAGTGAAATTGTCTTTGGGAGCGATGGGTATGGGGGTTATTATCTCTTGGACACCAGCAACCAACAGGTCTTATTCCTAGACACAGACACCTACACCAAAACGCCCTTATTGGTTTGGGACATGTTTATGAAAAAATTAGAGGGCTAAGGACACGCATGCATTATGATGGGAGCACACAGACTTTACAAGGGCTAGAGGAGCAATTTTTAGAGGCGATGGATGACGATTTGGGGGCCAAGTTAAGTGTAGAGGTCTTTTACCCCATGTGTAGCCTCACCAACCGCTTAGAAAACCTAGAATACGAGATCAACAACACTAAGCAGATGATTGAAAACCGCTTAGATGAGGCTAGAGGTTTGATCAAACAAGCCCAAAATATCAACCCTTAGGAGAACGCATGGATCGTAGCTTAAAAAATTTAGATGATATTCTCAAAAGTGTGCGTTTTGAGAATGCGCCCGCATCTTTGATTCAAGAAAGCTTAGACAATATGCAATCACAAATCAAGCAGGTGCGCGCGATTCAACCCCAATTGGGTGGGGAGTTGCATGTTAATCACAGCAAAGAATATCCGGATTTTCTAGCCCTAGGACTCTATGAAGTGCGTGATGGGCATACCCCTGAGAGTTTTGAGCCCTTTTATGCCCCTAAAACCTATACTTTTCCTCCACCCGCTCTCTTTGGAAATAGCCCAAATACGCCTAGATTTATGCGCGAGGCATTGATGCGCCTGATCTCAACAATCCCCCTCACGCATTTAGAAGTGGTCTTGGTAGATGCGCTCAGTCTTGGGGGTATTTTTGCGCTGGCTAGAAGATTGCTTAAAAAAGACAATGACTTTATCTACAAGCAGAAGATTCTCACAGAGAGCGATGAGATCAAGGAGGCTTTAAAGAGTCTTTATAATTACTTGAAAGTGAATTTACAAGAAAAACTAGCCAACTACAGAGATTTTATGCACTTTAACCGCAATAACCCGGATATTTTAGAAGTGCGTGCGTTATTTTTAAGTGGGGTGGATGCGCTGGATGGGGAGAGCTTGTATTATTTGCAAAAAATTGTGCGCTTTGGACCGGCTAATGGGGTGTTGAGCTTTATTCATAGTGAGAGTGAGGGCGAGGCTTCTGCTGGACTTAAAGCCTTAATGGGATATTTAGAAAATTATGGGCAAGACTTTGAAGCTGTGGCTGACTTAGAGCATGTCGATTTAATGTGGTGCATGATTTTAGCGTGTCTCAAGAGCATTTAAACGCTTTTGCGCACGAAGTGGAACAATATTATAGCGAACGCAAGCAAGTTAAGCGCGAAATTGATACCTTGCAAAGACCTAAGGAGTTTTGGAGCAAGCAAAGCACCTTTATTGTGAGCGTGCCCATTGGTTGGAATAGCGATCACAAAGAAGTTTTATTTGAGATTGGGGGGGATCAAACCCAGCACCACACTTTAGTATGTGGGCGTAGTGGGAGCGGAAAATCCAACTTTTTAAATGTGTTGATCCAAAATCTAGCCTTTTACTACTCCCCAGATGAATTACGCTTATTCTTGCTAGATTATAAAGAGGGCGTAGAATTTAATGCCTATGCCAACCCGACCTTAGAACATGCTGAATTGGTGAGTGTGCAGGCTTCTGTATCCTTTGGGATCGAGTTTCTAGCATCGCTCAATAATGAGATGGTTGCGCGATCGGAGAAATTTAAGGAGTGTGGAGTCAAAGACTTTAAGGGCTACCGCCACAATGCCAAGCAATCTATGTCCAGAATAGTGGTGGTGATTGATGAGTTTCAAGAACTCTTTTTGAACATGAAAGAGGGCGATTCTGTATCGGACTTGTTGAGCAGGTTGCTCAAAAAAGGGCGTAGTTATGGGATTCACTTCATCTTTTCTACCCAAACCATGCGTGGAACTAATATCCCACAGAGCATGAAAGCCCAGATTGGCAATCGTGTGGCTTTGGCAATGGATGCAGAGGATAGCATGTCAGTTTTAAGAGATGATATGGCTTGCCACCTTAAGGGCAACCCAGAGGGCATTTACAACAACAATGGCGGACATCCTATTTGCCATGTATCTATGACTATCCCCTATGCAGCTAATGAGAAACTCCCTGCCCTTATTCAAGAAACCATCAAAGCCACCCAAGAGAGAGGCACAAAGCCTGTAGAGCACGAGCTTTACAATGGCGAACTCCCAGTTACGATGCCTACAAGTTTGCAAGTGCAGGGTGCGGCTTTACAGCTAGGCGTGGATGCGGGTTATAAGGGGAAAGACTTTATTTTGCGCTTTGAGGATGCCCCACAATCCCATTTGCTCATGGTGAGCCATGATCTAGCCACCCAAATTGCTTGGCTTCAGATTATTGGCAAAAATTTACAAGTAACTGGCAAACAACTTTACTACTACAACGCTAGCAAACAGATCGCTAGCCATGCCTCTGTGTTGCAACCCTTTGGGATTGTAGTTACCCACACCAACGCCCAGCTTTTTGCGGAGAATCTAGCACCGGGTAGCTTTATTCTCATCGACTCTTTAGATGAGGCAACAGATTTACATCGTAGCAGGGGCGGTTCTCTAGGTATGTGGCAGGCATTTTTAGAGAAGTCCATGGATAATGAACAGCACTTCATTGTCTTTGCCAGCAATCTTAAAAATGTTATGGGTAATCATGATCTCAAGCCTATGTTAGATCATTTCCACTACCGCATTGTCTTTAAGAGCAACAAAGAGAATTTAGAAAAAGCTAGTCCTAGGGAGACCAAAGCTGAACTAAGCCCTATAAACGCGCGTTTTATAGATAAGACAGCCGATCAATGGAGGGATTTTAGACCCTATAGTCTCGATCAAAAATCCTAGCACCTCCATAGGTTGAAACCCTAAGGGTCAGGGTTTTAAGCACGGGTGCTTACAGTACGCAAACTCCCTTGAGAATAAGGCACGGGGTTTTTGAGCTCTAAACGGCACTGGACTAGGCATTTTAGCAAGCTTTTTACCAAGCTCTTATCATGGGCAACCCCTAGAATTTTGACCCGCACTCCGCTGACCTCTTGTAGGCTGATAGGTCTTTCATGCACGCCTTTATTGCGTTTAAAGGTAAAATCTTGCAAGACTTGTGGGAGCTCTCCTAAGCCAAAATCAGCCACAAAGGGGGGTAATTTGGAGCGTAAATTTTGGATTTGAGAGAGGGTTAAAATTTTACTATGGGCATGTAGACTGGGCTTTTGACCCTTTTTGCCAAACAAACCACTTAGAAGATACGATCGGTTCATCGATTCATAACGCAACTCTAGGATCGTCGGATCGACATGGCTTAAAAACGCCACGATGTC
Source organism: Helicobacter mehlei (assembly GCF_007280785.1). Lineage (NCBI taxonomy): Bacteria > Pseudomonadati > Campylobacterota > Epsilonproteobacteria > Campylobacterales > Helicobacteraceae > Helicobacter > Helicobacter mehlei. The sequence continues at coordinate 11,764 of NZ_VKGC01000005.1, read as the reverse complement.
TTTTGTAAGAAGATATATCTCTTGCTCTAGGATTTTAGAATAACGCACCATCACCGCACTAAAATCATAAAGTGGGTCTTGCCTGTTGTCTTGGTATTCCATTTCAGCATAGATGATATTATCTAGGCTCAAATGGTGGAGTTTGTAGGCATGTTCGCCAAAACTCAAATTGATCAAATGCTCTTTGATGGTTAAAAAACGCTTGCTTTTAAAGACATAGTGATAAAACTTCTGCGGACTTTCAAAATAATTCCGCTCCTCCTTCATCTCGATACGCAAGGGGTAATCGTAGTCATTGCCATAGATTCGAAAAGTGTGGTTGCCATAATCGGGAGTGATAAAATTGGACAAGTGGCAATCGCGAATGGTGGCAAAATCATTGCGCTCTATTTCTTGTATATCTGTGATCATAAACCACGCCTCCACATCATATTTCCCATCTTTGTAATACTTTGGGGCTTTGCTTTGACCCAAGTTGTGTTGCACCGCCTCCACCTTGGCCACAAATAAGTTGGCAAAATCAGTTAAAAAAAGTTGTAAAAAATTGTCCGGGTTGGTGGTTTGATAAATACGCTCCAAACTCTCAGGGAATTTGTGTTCTTTGTCTTTAGTTTTAGGGCGGATTTTGCCAAAGGCGACTTTGCCCTCCTTTTTGAGAGTCTCCAAGTGCGCTTCAATCACATCAGTTTTATAAAAGGGGTTGTAAAGAACAAGTAAATTTTGCATCACCAAACCCCTTTAAAAAGGCGATCAAACACACTGGGTGTGCCCCTTTGCATCTCTTTGTTGCACTTAGGGCAGGTGTTGCCTATTTGGGCCAAATCTGCCCCACTCAGGCAATCGCTCTTAAAGGACACCACCTTAGAATACCCACAAGAACAGATGAATTTAACCGGTTTGGGGGCTATAGGCATCAAAACTCCTTGACATCTTGCATGATTATAACGAGAATGGCAATCAAACCCTTTGAAGGGGTTTTTAAACTATTCCTTGATGGTGTAGGCGATGGGGATTCGCAAACGCACCCGTTGTTTGGGGGTGGGGAAAGACCTAGATGCCTCTTTAACCGCATTCAAGGCAGCATGGTTGAGAATATCAGAACCTGAGCTTTTGGAAATCTTAATGTCTGTGGTGGTGCCATCGGTGTTTAAAATAAATTCCACCAACACCTCTCCCTCAATTCCGCGCATCATAGCCATTCTAGGGTATTTATTTTTAGCTGAGATTGCCATCTGAATCTTCATCAAAAACTCATTACTCACGCCTTGGTTGTAGGCTAGCTGGTTAGCTTGTGCGCCTTCAGTGGTTTTATTGGATTCTTCTTGTCTTTTATTCTCTTTAGGCTCTTGCTTGGGTTTAACTTGCTTGTGTGCGCTCTCTTGCTGGCTCTCCTCCTTGGGTTTGGGCTCGGGTTTGGGTGTTGGTTCGGGCTTAGGTTCCGGTTTGGGCTCGGGTTTGGGTGTTGGTTCGGGTTTGGGCTCAGGTTTAGGTTCCGGTTTAGGCTCGGGTTTGGGCTCAGGTTTAGCGAGGGGTTTTGGTTTGGGTTTTTCTATAGGTTTGGGTTTCTCATGGTGTTTTGGTTTGGGTTTAGGCTTGGGTTTTTCGATGGGTTTGGGGGTGGGGGGTGTAGATTCGGCGTGCTGGAGATGTTGGGAGCGTGTATCAATGCTTGCCAAACTCATGGTCATGCTCTGGGTACCTGCTTGGGCTAGATTCTCCACCTTGAAAGGGTCATTTGTAAAGATAAACCATAGCCCAACGGCATAAAGGACTGCCGTAATCGCAAAACTAACACTTGTTGAAAACTTACTTTTTTTCTGTAGAGATGGAGAAGTTTTCATGATGTTGATCTTTGAGAATGTCTATAATGTTGATAAAAGTCCCAAATTTAGAGTCTTTGTCGCTCCGCAAGTCTATTAAGACTTTAGGGTCCGTCTTGGCAATGAGGGCACGCAAATCCTCTAGACTCTTGGGCTTGTCATCAATGTAAATCCCATCGGCTTTATCCACCACAATGGTGATTTTCTTCTCCTCTTTTTGTTGTTTTTGCGCGCTACTAGCACTGGGCAAGCTAACCTTAATCTTGCCTTCCGCGATGAAAGTTGAGACGCTCAATACAATGGCAAGCAAGACCAACATCACGTCGATAAAGGGGACAATATTGAGTCCATCACCGCGCCGTATTCTAGATCGCATGCCCTAGGCCTTCTTTTTGGTTAAAAGCCTAAATTGTTCGGATAACACATCTACTTTTCTGAGCAAGGCGTTATACACCATCAAGGTAGGGATTGCCACAAGTAACCCAAAAGCGGTAGCCTTGAGGGCTAGAGATAAGCCCAGCGTGATTGCCTTAGCATCTAGCCCAGTGGTGCTCGTACTCATGTCATAAAAAGTAACCATCACACCTAAAACCGTCCCTAAAAGCCCCACATAGGGGGCATTGGAGTAGATGATGTAGAGCGAAGTGAGGTTTTTGGTCAAGTCCAAATCCAATTTTTCGGGGTCTTCATATAGATTGAAATCCAATTTCGTATAAAAGATAATGCGCTCAATGGTGAACCACAGCGCAATAAAACTCATGATCCCCAAAGCCGTGAAGATGCCAATATCCACATATTCGCCCACCAATTTGACAGAGAATCCTTCGCCCATAACCATCCTTCTATTCTAATCTTAGAAAATTGAAGTGTGTATTGTATTGTCTTTGTAATAAAAAGTCAATATAAAAGTTTTTTTTATAACAACAAGAATAGATATAACTATTCTTCTTATTTTAAGCCCCACCCCCCTAAAAACTACATGCTTTTGGGGATTTCCACCTCGTCATAGCTCAAAGCGGCTTTGAAGATAGTCTGGACCTTAGCCAAAATAAGACGCACGGTTGCAACATCCAGGGCCTTGATATCAAGCAACAAGCGTTCTAAACGGGCGGGTTGATAACCATCAACACGCACAAGCATAAAAACCTCTTGGTTGTTAGGGTTGATATATTCGCCTAATTGGACTTCCTGATCGAGGCTGGCTGCGATGGCTTGGGTGATTTGGGTAAAAATTACCTCATCATAGGGCTTTTGCCGGGCGTTCTGAGATTGCTTGTAAAACTCTTTGATTTTGTTAGCAATGTGGATGGCGACACGGAATCTGGCCCGCTCTCTAGCAATGCCCTCAGAACGCACCACTTGCCCATCGATGATATGTGAGCTATCAATTCCCCGATTGACATACATACTCTGATCTTCAATCATCCATCTGGGCATGTTTTGCAAAAAAACCCGCTTCTGGGGACTAGAGGCGCAAGCACTCCAAATCAAAGCCCCTAAAACGCTAGAAGCTAAGAGAAAACGCACATTGTACTGTGGAGACATCAAAAATCCTTTTTGGCCCCATTCTAACGAATTTTGCGAAAAACTGCAAGTTGGGTTTAACTCAACGCACCTTTGACTTCATTGACCCACGCTTCAATGCGCCCATCGGTGAGGTCATCTTGGTTATCTTCATCTAAAACAAGGCCGACAAATTTACCATTTTCAACAGATCGAGAACCTTCAAAATTATAACCATCTGTAGAAGTAAAGCCCACAACTTTACCCGCTTTGGCTTTTTCGTAAATATGGAAAATGCCTTCCGCAAAGGTATCTGAATAAGTGTCTTGATCGCCTAACCCCACAAGTGCAATGGTTTTGCTAGCAAAATCCGCATCATCCAAGGTCCCCAAAAATTCCTCCCAATCGGCTTGCAAATCACCCGCACCAGCTGTAGGTGCAACCAAGATCACAGAACTAAAGCTATCAAAATCGGCTTTAGAGGCTTTGCTCACATCAAAGACTTTTGCACCACCAAAGTGCCCTGCGATCTTGTTGCTAATGGTTTCAGAATTACCACTATCCGTCCCATAAAAAATACCAACTGCCATAACATTCCTTTGATTGATAATTTCCAAGCCAAAGCTGGCTTGGTGCTATTCTATCCAAATTTTTGGAATCTCAGATTAATAACAAGCACTAGAGAGTTTGAAGGGAGTTTGTTTATAGGGGTAATGCTCAATGCTCAGGCTAAAGAGGTGTGTTTGTTTGGGGGCTAGGACCACTTTAAAAGTTTGGATATAGGTGTGCTCAAAAAGCCATTGGTAGAGAAACTCTTGAAGCTTGTTACTTGCTGGTTTGAGCACATCCAAACGCAAGGCGCATTGGTGGATTGTCATGCGTCCTTCATTAGTGATTTGCACTCTAGCCTCAAATGCATCGGTGTAGGTAAAGGCGTAGGCTTGCTCCACTTGAGCATGGATTTTAAAAAGCTGTTGGTCTAGGAGATAATGCACGCCAAAGGGGGCACCAAAAAGACAGATAAAAGAGAGCATGTACAAAAAAGTGGCAATATACCCACGCACCGCCAATCCCAAGATAAAAAAGCAAAGAAAAAACGCATAATGCAAACAAAAGATCACCACCGCAAATAAACTGGTGTAATTCCAAAAAATCCGCAAGTGCTCTTGGATACTCCATAAAATGCTCTCCATGCAACTTACGCCCTAGTTATTTCCCTTCAACATGCCCAGCTAGACTTTTGGGCTTACTTTTAGTATCTAGCCAGATATTGGGCACGGCACCACCGGGGACCAAAAAGATTTGGGCATTTTTATTCGTTTTCAAGGCTTCATTGAATTGTCCTTGTGTTTCAATTTGACGTAATTGCAAGAGGCGTTCATTTAAGCTCTGCCCAATGTTCAAGTTAGCAGTCGACTTAGCTTTAGCTTCAATCACGATCGCATCGGCAACACCCTGTGCCCTAATGCGATTAGCATCTGCCTCACCCTTAGCCAAGGCCGCCGCCTTTTGGGCTTCTTGTTTGGCGCGTTCCACCTCGTATTTGACTCGCTCGGATTCCTGACGTGCAATCTGTACTTTTTCAATCTGTTCTTTGATCTTAGCGGGTAAGACAATTTCGCGTAGCTGGATAGAGGTCAATTCCACCGGAGAGTTAGGGAGCTTAGAGACCTCTTTATTGATGTCGGTATTGATCAAGGCGGCAATCTCGTTGCGTTTAATGGGCAAATCCTCAGCTGGGTAGCGCCCCACCACCGAGCGCACCACATCGCGCACCACCGGGTTGATGATTTTTTGCTCCCAACTCAAGCCATAGGTGGCGATGGTTTGGGGCGTGGTTTGAGAGTTTAGGCGGTATTGCACGGTGAGCTCGATAGAAACCGTGAGTCCCCTAGAGTCCATGACATTGATCGCGTCGTTGCGGAAAATCCCTTGATTCTTGCCCACAATGCCCATATCTTCTGTGCGGGAAAAGTTAATGGTGCGCACGCGCGTATCGATCACCAAAATATCCTGCACAATGGGGATAAAAAAGTGAATCCCGGGTTGCAGGGGAATGGGGTCGTATTTACCCGCCGTGATTTTAATGCCAATTTCACCCGATTGGATTACCATGAAGGGTTTGGCCAAGATGAGCAAGATCACCACGATAATGACAATGATCAGGCTTGTAAATCGTTTAGATTGCAAAAAATTAGAGGGCAAGGTGGGGGGCTTGGGGTTGTTGCTCTTGGGTGGGTTTGGATGATTGGGGGTATTATTTTCAGGGCTAGGGGTCTGTTTGCGCTTCAGGTGCTCGTTTAGATCAATGGGCATTCATTTCCTTCTTAATTCAAGGGGGTTAAATAGTGATTAAAATGATTGAGTTGTCCTCTGACAAGTTGCATATAAGTTTTGGATAGGGCTTGGGTGATGGGGGCGTTATTGGGGTTACCGATTTCTCTAAAGTCTAGGGATTTAATGGGCGTGATCTCTGCCCCCGTGCCCACAAAAAAGGCTTCTTGTGCCGTGTAAATTTCCTCACGCACCAAGCGTCTTTGCAAAGTGGGGATTTTGAGGTGGTGGGCTAACTCTAGGATGGTTTGGCGGGTGATCGAATCCAAAGTTGAATCCAAAGGCGGGGCAACGAGTGTCCCCTTAGAAACAATGAACAAACTTTCAGCCGAGCCTTCTGCCACAAAGCCCTGTGTGTCTAAAAGCAAGGCTTCCTCGCACCCGCATAACAAAGCCTCTTGTTTGGCTAGATGCGAGTTTAGATAATGCGCACTGGCTTTAGCGCGATTAGGGCTAGCTTGCACGCTAGGCTTACTAAATGAGCTGGTTTTGACCTTAATACCATGTATCTCATTCGCTCTCCATTGCATAGAAGCGATGATTGTATGGATGGGGGGGGTGGGGTTGCACACGCCCAAAGTCCCCAAACCCATAAAAATTAAGGGACGGATATAGGTATCTTCACCACATTGATTCGCCCTTAAAAGTTCTAGAGTGGCCTGTTCGAGCTGTTCTAAACTATAGGGAATCTCTAGCATCAGGGTTTTAGCCGAGTCTAGGAGTCGTTGGAGGTGATCGTGCAGTCTAAAGACGAACATACCCTCGGGGCTTTTGTAGGCACGGATACCCTCAAAAACGGCATTGGCATAGTGCAGGCTATAGCTCAAAACATGGATAGTAGCATCCTTAAAATCCACTAATTTTCCATCTTGCCAAATATAGGGGGAGTTGGCATAAGTAGCTGGGATTGGCATGTTATCTCCTCGTGCGGTTTTTATGAGATCGCCCGTGTGGTTTGCTAAATTTGCCCTTAGAGGCGTGTGGCGTGGCTGTGCGTGTGTGGAGGACCTCCTCTAGGTTGATCTTGTGGCTTTTAAATTGCAAGCTCAAGAGCTTTAAAACTAGCTGAGAGGGCTCAAATTGCTCGGTGAGTTGTTCATACAAGCTCACCACTTCCGCATCCACATCGACTTTGTTTAAGGCTTGCACTAAGCGATCTTCATCCATGTTGGGGATTTCATAAAGCTCAATGCTAGAGCCGATCTCTTTTTGCATGCGCAAAAGTTCTTTATACTCTAAAGGGGTTACTAAAGTGATCGCCACGCCCTTTTTGCCCGCGCGCCCCGTGCGCCCGATGCGGTGGATATAACTTTCGGTGTTGAGGGGCAAGTGGTAATTAAACACATGGCTGACGTCGCTAATGTCCAAGCCCCGACTAGCCACATCGGTAGCGACCAACACATCGGCACGCTTGGTCTTAAAGGCCTGAATAGACTCACGACGCGCGCGTTGTTCCATATCACCATGTAGGGGTGTGCTCTTATAGCCCTTGGCACTCAAAAATTGGTGCAACTCATCAACTTCGCGTTTCATACGCATAAAAATAATACTCTTGGTGTGGTTTTCTTTGTCCAACAAACGCATGATCGCCTCGTTGCGTTCATGTTCGTTGATCACATAGAATCGTTGGGAGATGTCCGCATTGGTGACATGGGTGGGGGCGATGTGGATGGAGATGGGGTCTTGTAAAATCTTGTTGGCTAAATCCCGAATGGGTGGAGGCATGGTGGCGGAGAATAACAAAATCTGCGCTTCACTGGGGAGGTAGTCAAAAATCTCCTCAATATCATCTAAAAAGCCCATGTCTAACATCTCGTCGCTCTCATCAAGCACCACCACTTTAGGGGAGAAGTTCTTGAGTCGTTTGTTTTTGAGGTGATCTAAGAGGCGGCCCGGCGTAGCGATCATCACTTGGGGGTTGCGCTCCAAAAGCTCGCATTGTTTTTTGATACTTTGCCCGCCATAAACACAAATGGTGCGGGTGCGGGAATTTTTACCCAGCTTAAAGACCTCATCGCTAATTTGCATGGCTAGCTCTCTAGTGGGTGTGATCACCAAAGCCTCAATGCTCTTGTCGTTTTTGAGATTTTGGATAATGGGCAGAGCAAAAGCGGCGGTTTTGCCCGTGCCTGTTTGGGCTTGGGCAATCACATCTTTACCCTCTAGGACAGCGGGGATTGCCTTTTCTTGAATGGGGCTAGGCTGGGTGAAACCCACATCGGCGATGGATTTTAAAATCCTCGAGTTCAAGCCCAAATCTTTAAAAGAACGGGGTACAATATCTGATGGTTGGGGAATTTGAGGGGTGGGATTTTGTTCTGGCATGGGGGTTTTCTTGATCCTTGCTTTAAGGTTTGATCGCGATCTTAGTTTTAAATAAATCCATAGTATTATATCAGAAATTCTAGCAGGATAACTGAATGTTTGATGATGCCTTGCTCTCTATTTTTGATCGCATGCCTCTTATTGCCTCTTTTTTAGCGGGGCTATTGGCTTTTTTAAGCCCTTGTGTGTTGCCCCTGCTCCCTGCCTATATGTCCTACATCTCCCAAAGTTCCCTAGATGAGCTTAAGAGTGGCCAGTTTAACCGCTTTGCGGTGTTGGGCAAGGCTTGTTTGTTTGTGCTAGGCTTTGGGCTGATCTTTTGGCTCATTGGTGCATCCATGGCTAAAATCATGCACAATTATTTAGTTGGTGCATGGGTGCGTTATGTCTCTGGGGGGATTGTGATCTTATTTGGCTTGCATTTTTTGGGCATCTTGCGTTTTAATTTTTTATACCGCTCCAAAAATTTTAACCTCTCGTTTGAATCTAAAAATAAATTCTTACAGGCATTAATGCCCTTTATCTTAGGGGCGGGCTTTGCTCTGGGTTGGACTCCATGCATTGGACCCATTTTTACCAGTATTGTCATTTTAAGTGGCTCGCAACAAGTCTATGGGATGGCACTACTTGTTGTGTTCATTGTGGGCTTTGGGTTGCCCTTTTTAGTGGTGGCATTGATGGTGCAAAGAGCCTTAGAAATGCTTAAAAAAGCACGCCGTTACGCCCATTGGTTTGAGATCGCCTCAGGGCTTGTCTTAGTGTTGATGGGCGCATTGATTATCAGTGGCAAGATGGACGATCTGGGCGCATTTTTGTTGCAATTTTAAGGAAGTGTGATGTTGCTCCAAAATGCCAGGTTAGAAAATGGGGAAATTACATGCGTGCGGGTTTTAGAGGGGGTGATCACCCAAATTAGCCCCCAGTTGCCAGCTAAAGCAGATGAGGTGGTGCTAGATTGCCAAAACAAGACCCTTTTACCCAGTTTGATCGATCTAGGTGTGTTTTTACACAATCTCAACACCTCCACTTATACCCAGCTCAAGCAACAAGCCTATAAGGGAGGTGTGGGGACTTTAATGGGAATCCCTCTAGCCCCGCTTTACTCGCTCAGCGAGCCCCGCATGGAGCCCTTAAGCGTGTTTGAGGATCACCAAGACAATTTAAATCCCCTAGACTATGGCGCGGTGCAAAGAGCCCTAGCTGATGGGGATTTGCTTTGTTTGCATCCGCTCAACAGCCAGCAACGCCTGCAAAACTTGAGCATGCTTTGCGATCAACTCTTAGAGCGTACAAAGGTTTGTCTCTACATTTACAATATAGAGGGGCAAAAACTTTTGCCCGCCCTAGATTATGCCAAAATGTTAAACTTGCCCCTGGTGTGTGGGGTGCGTGGGTATGAGGGGCGATCCAGTTTGGCGATGCTTGATGAAAGCCCCTTAGCCTATGAATTGGGTTTGCCCTCTGTGAGCCGCTTGATTCAAGTTAAAGAAGTGGGCAAATACGCTGGGTTAGCTTTACACACAAAATTAAGCGTGTTGCTTGATAGCGTGGTGGAGTTAGATGCGTTGCAAGTAGCCCAAGCCTTTAAATCTTTGGGCGCGCCTTTGTGGGTGCAAACCCCCTTGCACCATTTGATCCTAGATGAGAGCATTTATAAACATTACGATCCCCGTAGCAAGATTTTACCCCCCCTCAAAAGCAAAGCCCACCAAGAGCAATTACAAGCACATTTGGATCAAATTGACATCTTAACCAGCCTACACTATACCCATACCCCCCGTGTGCAAATCTTTGAAGATGCCCCCTTTGGGATGAATAGCATTGATCTGAGTTTTGCGCTAGCCTATACGTTCTTGATCAAGTCCCAAATCACCACTCTAGCACGGCTGGTAGAATTGATGGCCACCAACCCAGCACGCTTGCTAGGGCTAGATTATGGCGTGTTGGCTGTGGGCAAGCAAGCTAGATTAATGCTGGTGGATTTAGAGCAAACCTTTAAAGTTTCCAACCCGATCAGCATTTATGAGGGGCAAATGTTACAGGGGTGTGTGGAGTGGGTTTTACAAGGAGAGCAGATTGTCTATGCAAATCATCGGAGCTAGCTGGCTTTGGGTCTGCGATCCTAATTTTAGCATTCTTCAAAATAGCGGACTTTTAATCCAAGAGGGGCATATTGCCAGAGTGGGGGATTATGCGCACTTGGTGGATTCACACCCTAAAGCCTTGAGCGTGTTTTACCCCCATTGTGTCCTCTTGCCCGCTTTGATCAACCCCCATGTGCATTTTGAGTTTTCTAACCAGCAAGATAGCTTTGCGTATGGGAGTTTTGAGGCATGGCTAACCAGTGTTATCCAACAACGCGATCGCGTATTACGCCACTCCCATAAAAGTATCCAACAAGCCATCGCTGAACAGCTCAAAAGCGGGGTGGCAAGCGTGGGGGCAATTAGTAGCTACGGGTTGGATCGCACTTTGCTAGCCAACTCCCCTCTAAGGGTGGTGTTTTTTGATGAGTTGCTTGGTGGCAGTGCACCCATTGAGCCCGCTTTGCAAACTTTCCAAGAACGCCATGCTCTCTCCTTGCAACATAAAAGCCCTACATTCACGCCCGCAATCGCCATCCATGCGCCCTACTCGGTACATAAAGATTTAGCCAAAAAGGTCTTAAGCACCATTAAAAGCCCCGTTATTTCGGCACATTTTTTAGAATCCCAAGCCGAATTAGAATGGCTAGAGCAACAAAAGGGCTGGTTTGCGCGCTTTTATACGGACATTTTAGGCGTGCCCAACCCCAAGCCCCTGTATCACAGCGTGGCGGAATTTTTAGACCTCTTTAAAAATCAACGCCTCTTGCTTGTGCATGGGCTTTTTGCTAAAGAAGAACATTTAAAATACGCTAAAAAAACCGCCCAACTGACCTTAATTAGTTGCCCCCGTTCTAACCGCTTATTAAGCGGGCAAGTGCTAGACCCAACCCCACTTAAAAAACTAGGTATCCCTCTTAGCATCGCCACCGATGGTAAAAGTTCCAACTACAACTTAGATTTTTTAGAGGAATTACGCACCGCCCTTTTTGCTTATCAAGCCCCATTGAAAGAATTAGCCATCCAGCTTATCCTGAGTGCAACTTGGCATGCCGCTCAGGCATTGGGCTTGAATAATGGGAGCTTGCAGGCAGGAAAATTAGCCGATTTGGCGATCTTTAGCTTTAAGGGCAAAGGCACACCTGCTGATGCGCTCAACTGGCTTTTGCACGCCAAAAAAGCCAAAGTCGTGTATGTGGGGGGAAAGTTGGTTATATGGCAAGCAAAGAACTAATGGCAAAAATCTTTAACACAAGGGCTTAAAGATCCGCCTGCTTTTTATAATAATTATGAAGAGGGCATTTGGGATAAACACGACAAAGAGAAAACCCCTATCCCTAAGATCGTGCAAGATTACGAGCTAGCCACGCACGCTTGTATCCTTACCGAAGAGAATTGCTGGGGAGGAGCAATCGGATACGCGCAGTGGGACTTCGCCTTTAATCTTTTAGTTTGGAAGTTTGACATGCCCTTGGGTAAAGACCTTAGCCCCACAACCCAACAAACTCGTTTGCGCCTCTTTGAAGAGAATACTTATGATAAAGACACGCTTGAAACCTATATCCAAGCTTTGCGCTTGGTCAATGTGAGTAATAAGCCTTGTTTCTTTTTAGACGCGCAAGACCAACTCCAAACCTTTAAATCTAACAATGCCCTATGCTTGGCATTACAAAAACACTTGACAAAGGAACAAAAGTA
>NZ_VKGC01000059.1:0-927 GCF_007280785.1 Helicobacter mehlei | reverse complement strand
AAAAAGAGCGCGCAAGCCAGCCAAAGCTTAGCCAACAGCCCAGAGATGCAAATTTTGCAGAGGGCACAGAATCGTAGTGTTGGGGGGATTAAGGGCAAGATTGAGATCAAGCAGGAGGACAACCCCAAGTCCAGTGTTGCAGGGGCTAAAAAACCGCCCATCAATAAAAGCACTCTACCCACTAAGAGCACGCTAGCAGAGGACTTAAGCCCCCAAGAGATCAAAAGCCATATTGAGGGATGGGATTTAGCTAACCCTAACCCTAAAAATAAGGCCGTGATCGCCAAAGTGCAGGGGGAAGAGCTAGAACAATTGGCCAAAGAATTTAAGTTTAATGGCAATTACGCGCTAGCTAGGGAGATAGACGCACAACATGTAGCACACGCTTTGAGTAGGCATAGCGACCCTAAGATTGAGATGTCGCGCAACCAAATACCTTTGACCCTAGATGATATTAGTTATTATCCTAATATCGTTAAGAATGCAGATGTTAGGGAAGTGGAGGGCAAAAAGATTAAATACAAAAAACAGATTAACGGGCATTATGTGGTGGTGGAGGAAGTCCTAACAGCACAAAACAAGCTAAGGTTTGTAACAATGTGGAAAAGTCGGGGAAATCTAAAGAAGTGGCCAAACCTACGACCCTCCGAACGCCTTCCTCAAAGGGATACGGCCCTAGACCGAACTCTAAGGCGAGGGTTATAGTGGGCATATTCTACTAAACCTTGGCTTAAAAAGAAAGTTGCCGATAAAAAGCGATCTTTAAGGAGGACCCCCCATGCTAACCCCCTATCTTAACCAAGTTTTTAACGCCGATGCGTTAGGCTTTATGCAGGGCTTGCCTAATGCATGTATAGATTGTGTGTGTATCGATCCGCCCTATTGTAGCGGGGGGGTAAAAAGCTTGAACGCACGCAATGCGAGCAC
>NZ_VKGC01000058.1:0-950 GCF_007280785.1 Helicobacter mehlei | reverse complement strand
ATCCAGCTCAACCACCTAGTGCAACGCCAAGACTTTGACAACGCCACTAAAGCCCTCATTAGAGAGCTAGAGGGGGGCTTACCTCCAGATGATGGAGGTAAATCCTTTGAATATAAAACAGAGGGGACGAAAGATATTAAAGATTTAAGGACGGAGTTAAGGCAAAGTCTAGTCCCCATTTTAAACCAAGACATTAAGAACAAAGAAACGGGGGTAGTCGCTAGGATTTCAGGTACAGGATTGAATAAAATCTCTAGTGAAAAAGCTTTAAACAAAAGTTTAGAAAATGGTTTTACAAAAGAAGAACATTTTAAAGTGGGAGCAGATATTAAAGCCCTTTTTGAGAATGCTAGATTGGGAGAAACCTATGCAGACAAAAAGGGCAGTGCCGACATAAAAGCCATGCACAGATACTTTGCAGAGATTAACATCAATGGAAAAAAAGCTCAAGTTAAAATTACACTAAAAGAGAGTATGCAACAAGGACATAGAATTTATAGTTTGGAGTTAGGAGAATTAAACCCTCTACCTTAAAGGATTACAGCACACCCATGCAATCCAATAGAGGCAGGCCAAACTCACACAGGTGGGAGATATGCAAAGCTTATAGCTTTCCCACGCCTATTGTAAAGCCCGTAGGAGGGGTGTATAATAAAAACGCTTAATCTCAAATTAAAAGCCAACGCCACCAAAGCCCTCATTAGAGAGATTGAAGGGGGCTTACCCCCAGATGATGGAGGAGGAGGAGGATTACCCTTACCCAAGATAGAACCCAGCCCAGAGACCCCTAAGCTAGAACCCACTCCAGCAGGAGGAGGCAAGGGGGGAGAACCGCCTAGGGGCAATGACGCGCATACGGGCAAAGAGGGCGATGGCGCAGATGGGGGGAAATCAGGGAATGGGGGTGGAGATGGGGAACTTATTAGCCAAACCACGCCCACACGCAAAGC
>NZ_VKGC01000057.1:0-961 GCF_007280785.1 Helicobacter mehlei | reverse complement strand
CTTAATATCCCTAAAAAGCCCGTAATAGCGATTCTGCTCATCTTGGTAGAATTTGGCCACAATAAAGGGGTGTCGGTTATTTTTAAAGGGCTTGGGCTCAAACTTGTAGATTCCGCCCTGTTGGCTCCACAAATACCGATTCCACACCCAAGTCCCCCCCTCAAACTCTTTCACCCAACTTTCTATGATGCGCGCGACTCGCTCATTGCTGTTCTTCTCATAGATAAGCTCTACATCGGGCAAAATCTGCTTCAAACTCTCTTCGTCTTTGATAAGCACCTTGTGGAAACGCCTAGCATCTAGCGCATTGGGGTGCGTGCTCATATAGTCTATCACAAAAGCCCGGGGGTCAAGGGCTTTAAGCTCAATGTCAATATAACCCTGCTCGTCTTGGATAGCCCAAAGCTCCATCACCGCTAAGCCACCCATAATCAAATCCTTATCGCGCTTGATCATCTCTTGGTCGTAATTGCGCTTTTGGCTGAAGTATTTTAATAAATCGTTCAAAAGGTCCGCTAGGGGCTTGTCTTCCTCTTGGCGGGGAGTCAATCTAACTTCTTGGATACTCTGTATTTTATAGCCTAGAATTTTATTCACAATCATTTTATAGATGTTTTCCACAATGGGGGTCTGCCCGCGCTGCTCAATGATGTTCAAAACATCGGGGGGTAACTGGTTGCCGTGGTAATAAGCTAGTGCCTGCTTGGATTCTGCAATGCTGGGCGTGTTGGCTTCTAAATCTTGTTTAAAAATCTCTTTAAGGGTGTTAGAATCTTGCATATCTGCCTTTAACACGCCCCCCAAGAAGTGTTTAAAGCTTAAAGGGCGTGATGGGCGTATCATAACTAAAAATAAAAGGGGTGACAAGGGTTAAAGCCGAAGGCTTTAATGGAGCGTAGCGGAACGCGTAGTGTTTAATGAGCAAAAGCCCCTAGGCTTTTGCAAAATGCGCTAGCATTTT
>NZ_VKGC01000056.1:0-1017 GCF_007280785.1 Helicobacter mehlei | reverse complement strand
CATCTTAAAGGATATGGATAGCCCCATTGTGGCCGATGTGGTAGAGGTTTTAGAGCAAGCCCAACAAGCCCAAGCCCCCTATAATGAGCAATTACAGGCTTTAGAATTGCAAAAAATCCAAGCCCAGATTATGGAATTGCAGGCTAAGGCCCAAAAATACAGCCAACAAGGGGCACTAGTGCAGGCGCACACCACCAGTGAGGAAATTAGCCAAGTGCAGGCCATAGAGGGGCAACAAGGCCCAGAGTCTAAAAAGCCCCAAGGCTCAGAGTGGCAAAAATACCCCAGCGCGCACCATTTGGAGTATTAGGGGATTTATGGGCAATTTAGAGTAAAATACCCCTACAATGTTGGGTTACTCTTTTGCGCCAAATTTGGAGCATTGAGCTTTAAAAAGAGCTTTTAAGGGTTAGGAGTGTAGCGGGTGGCCTCCTAGAGAGGAGAACCTAACAGAGATATGCTCGTGGCGTTTGTGGTTATAGCGGTCTTGTTGGCGCAACCGCTGTACTAAACTAAACCACCCCTTAAGCCTTAAGGGGTGGGCCACTAACGCTATTGTAACCAAAAAACCTAAATTTTTAACTTTTTGCCATGCTAGCGCATTTTTTCTAGCCCTCCAAAGGTTTTACTACTGGTAGAACCATATGACAAGAAAACAAACCATACAAGTTATCTAAAGGATCAATAGCGATCTCGCCTAAGCAGATACTTTCATTTTTGACTAATTTTTCAGGTTCATCTTCATTTTGGAGAAATACTTCCTTTTGTAAGCCTTGAGAGCTTGGTGGTAGGACAGGGTACTGTTAGATTTTTTGTGTCTAAGTAACATTGCCCAGATAATTTGAAAAGAAAGACATGGAGTGCCTATACTCTTAATTTTTTTGAGCCAGAGTGTTTTAGACACATCTTATGTGCCCATAATTTAAAGGTAGGGTCTCACGGTACCCCAGACAATAACTCTTTTGGGATATGGTAATTTAAAACCAAATTTTTAAGAGCGTCTGTAAAGGTTTGCAC
>NZ_VKGC01000055.1:0-1067 GCF_007280785.1 Helicobacter mehlei | reverse complement strand
TGCCAATGCGTTTTCACACACGGGAATCTATGTGGGTGGGGGGCAGATTGTGCATTTGACCGGCAAATTTAATGGGAGTCGCATTGAAAAATGCGCTTCTCAAGGGTTTTCTGGGGGCCAGATCATTTTTGTCTCTTGTCAGGGCACAAGAGCGGTTGGCAATCTTGACATAGCCCAAAGGGCATTGTCCTTAGTGGGGCAAGCTAGAGATTATCACTTGTTTAAGAATAACTGCCATGGGTTTATTACGGAGTGCTTGGGCAAGAGTGCAGAAGGTATAATCGCGCGCAAACCCAGCCAAGAGATCGGCCAAATCCTAAAGATGGATTGTTGGCGGGTGTGGGCGCAATAGCCAAGAACTCTTGCACACACAAGGACTAAGGACTTGGTTTGGCTCTTTTACCCCTTATTGACACCATAGTTGGGGCTGGATATATCCAAATTATCCAAATGACTAAAGGACAAGCAATGAACAAAATAGGCTGTTCATAGTTCTCGCATTAGATACATCCGGGCTGTTAGGGACTGGCCTTATTGTAAATACCAATTGCTACGCTAGACACATCCCAATATTAAGAGACTGGTTGAAATTCCTGCAGGAATTAAACATTTTTTCCATATTTGTTACTCGAGAAATATCCCAAGTTTCCAATCCCTCATAACTCTCTCTGTGAGAATGCTTGGAACACTCCGCTTAAATCTGTTAGCCACACAATATCAATCTCGTCCAATGGATGTTTCATCTTCCACCAATTCTTGGAGCTCTTTTTTGCTTTTAGGGAAGTATTTTCTTGAGTGGGGTTTTGGGCTACCCCCCAAAACTTCCTTTTCTAAGCCCTTAAAGCCTTTTTTAGAGGTGCTAGCCTGCTCTAAATCCTCTAAAGAAACATCCATCTTTGTTCCCACGTGTCTAAGCTAGATCAATCCTCTTCCACTCTAAGTCATCCTCTTGTAGAGTGTTGTAATGCTAATCTAGGGCTTGCACGTAACCAGCAAGCACCCCTGCAAGGACACTGAATTTTGGTGCCATTCCTTAGTTTCCTTTTGCACAGCTTAGGTCTTCTTTT
>NZ_VKGC01000054.1:0-1190 GCF_007280785.1 Helicobacter mehlei | reverse complement strand
GCATACAACCGCCCCGATTCTGTGTTGCGTGAGAACGCTAATTTTTCAGGTGGCAAGGGGAATAATTTATCTTCAGGCAAAGGGAACATCACAACTCCTACAAACCAGTTACCCCAAAATACCACAACCCCCCCAACAAGCCCCTTAAATATCCACCAGCAGGCAGTGCAAGCCCGCCAAGCTAGAGAAGAGGCTAAGGCACAAGCCCAAAGGCTAGAGGCGCAAAAGCAAGCCCAAAGAGAGGCTCAAGAGCAAGAACGCCGCGCACAGGCGGCCAAAGACTACCAACAAGCCCAAGAGCAAAAGCAAGCCAGCGCAGGGGGGAAACAGAATGATATAAACCTAGAAATAGGGGAAGATATCCCCATGACCAAGCTAAAGGGCTATAGCAGTTCTGTTAGCCTAGATGATGCGCGCATTTACCCGCTAGATTTTGTCATTGTCAAAACAAAGGATGTTAAACCCAATCTAGCCGCCGGTGTGGGCACACAGACCCGCACACAGACCAACCCCCAACGCATAGAGGAAATCGCTAAAGATTTTAAGCCCACGATGGTGTTTAATAGAGGCGGTTTTGATGATCTCCCCATTATTTTAAGCGATGGGCAAGTCATAGCGGGTAACCACAGGGCTAAGGGGATGCAAGAATTTAGCCCACAAAGCAGAGAGGCGTATGAGAGGGCTGTTTTAGAGCATTACAACACCACACTTAAAAGCGATGAACTCTTAATGCGCACGCCCAAAGAGGGCTTAGATAAGCAAGAAATCATTAACTTGGCCGCCGCGAGCAATGAAAAGCGCATTGATAGCATAGGGGATATGCTAGTGAGTGCTTTGGGCAAGTATGATGCCTATATCACGCCCCAGAATTTAGACCCTATTTTGAGAGTTGAGCACACCAGCGCGGCCACTCTGACCAATCGTTTGGCCAAGATATTAGATAGGGGCAGTGCAAGCCCCAGCGTGGAAGAACCTAGCTTAGCCCTCTTAGCCCATGTGGCGCGCAACACGCCCACATTAAACCTAGCAGAAGCCTTAAACCACGCCCAAAAGATTTTAGAGCCCGCAGAGTTTAAAACCCTCAAAGAGATGTTTAGCCACAACGCCCCTAGTTTTTATCTCTTAATGCGTGATGGGCGTTTCCCTAGCCTCAATCTTGCCCCCTATCTCACACCCGCCTTGCAAGCTAG
>NZ_VKGC01000053.1:0-1234 GCF_007280785.1 Helicobacter mehlei | reverse complement strand
CTTAATATCCCTAAAAAGCCCGTAATAGCGATTCTGCTCATCTTGGTAGAATTTGGCCACAATAAAGGGGTGTCGGTCTTAAGTTTAAGGGCAAGAGAGAGCTTGTAAGAGAGATTGACGCACACCAAGTGTTACACACGCTCAAACAACATGGCGATGCGATTAAGGAAGCCAAACGGGGACAAATTGCGGTAACTTTAGAGGACATCGCCCATTACCAAGAGTATCTTAAAAACCCCGATTTTAAACACATACAAGAAGAGAGTGGGCGTATTGTGTATGCCAAACAGATTAATGGCTACGCGGTAGTGATTGAGGAAGCCTTAAGCGGGCAAGATAAGTTAAGATTTTTTGATATGTGGAAGTTAAAGGGGCAACTCAATAAAGAAGTTCTGCTATCCCATAGCCAACGCCCTAACACGACTCCAAGCCTTGATCTTGAAGGCTATATGCCTAGCAGTGGAGCTAACCCTACCACCCCAGAACTTAAGAATCAAGCCCAAACCCTCTACACCCAAGCCCAAGAGCAAGAGGGTGGGTTTAAAACATTGTTGGAGGGGCTTAAAGAGCCTAGTGCGCATTTAGAAGCCAATAGCGTCTTAAAGAGTGTGGGGAGCATTGAGAGCAAGATAAAGCGCAAGAAGGGAGATATAGGGGCTATCAATGACTTTTTAAGAGGAGCAGTGATTGCGCCCAATAGAGAATATTTAGACTCCCAACTTGTTGGCATTACCAAACATTTACAGACACAAGGCATTCCCCATAGAATCGAATACAAGGCGAATGACAGCGGGTATAAGGGTGTGCATATCCAGTTTAACTATAACGGGGTAGCCAGCGAGATACAGCTACACACTGCCCAAAATTGGGAGATTAAAAAGCAATTAGACGAGATTTACCATATTTTGAGAGAACAGACCATTAACCCCACACTTAGCAAAGACGAAATGCAAGAGCTCATTGAAAAAAGTAGGACTCTTGCTCAGGCTTTAGAGTTAGATATTAAGGATTTCGCCTCTTTTGAGGTGATTTCTACGGAGTTTTCAGGCTCTGCAATATCTGTAAATTCTAAAAACGAAGCCACAGAGGGGAATTTAACCCACATCTTGCGTTTAAAGTCAAATTCAAAGATGCCTTCTTCACCAGGGGCAGACACTGCATACAACCGCCCCGATTCTGTGTTGCGTGAGAACGCTAATTTTTCAGGTGGCAAGGGGAATAATTTATCTTCAGG
>NZ_VKGC01000052.1:0-1332 GCF_007280785.1 Helicobacter mehlei | reverse complement strand
ACTTGCTCACCCGTGGTGCTTTTAAGGGCTTGGGCTAATTTGGCATCTTGATTGAATAGGCGGTTAAAGCCACTGGCAATCTGTATGAAGTCTTGTGCGGCCCTGCTTTGGAATGTGCCCTCTTTGAGGCTCTCTAGGCGTTTGAAAAAGGCTTGGCTATCAAAGACTTTAAGCCCCTCTAGTTGCATCAAAGAGGTGGCAAAGAGTCGCTCAAGCATATTCAGCTCTAGCACTTCTCGATTAGCTGGGTTCAATCCCTTAGTGATGCGGCTTAGATTGTCTAGCCCCTGATGCCCTTGCCCTTGGGTGTATTTGATGAGCGCATCTAAAGCCTTTTGTTCGCTTCTAGCCGCATCTCTGAGTTTGAGAGTGCCCTTGTCGATGATCTTTAGGGTTTCCTTCATCGTGGCGTAATCTTTGAGGGCGGTGTTGAAGAGTTGTGCGTATTTGTGCCCCAAGTCCTCTGGTAATTGCTTGAAAAGCTGGCTGATGCCCTCTTGAATATCGTTGCGGATCATATTATCGCTGAGTTTGCGGATATGCTCTTTGAGCGTGGGGTTGGGCGTGGCTTTGTAGTGGCTATTGAGGGTTTTAAGGGCGTTATTAAGCTGGGTAAAGCCCACACCCTCTTTGTTGTAAATATTGTGCTCAATTTGCTTTAAGAAGGGTTGTGCCTCTAGCTCTAGCCCCTCTTGGCTAAGCTCTTGGCGAATCTGTTTAACCTTAGTGGGATCAAGCGTGATCTTTAAATCCCCCACAACTTGGGGGATGATGCGCTCGGTGGCATCTGCATAAGACTCCTTAGTGCCCTTTTCCAAGTCCTCAAATATGGCCTTGATGTCACTAGGCTTTAAATGGAGTTGTTTTAATTGTTCCTCTAAGTTGCGCGTGGTCTTGTTTAAAATCCCTTTAAGCGTGTTGTGCGCCTTGGGGCTAGAATTGGCCGCCTCGCTCAAAAAGGCTAATAATGTCCCGCTCTCATCGGCGCGTATGGCCCTAATAAAGGCCTCTTGTTGCTCACTCTGCTTGGTTAATCTAAAAATGTCCTCGGCCGCTTGGTAGGCCTTGTAAATCTTGGAATCCCCCCCAAATTGTTCTCGCATTCTTTGGTTTAGCCCTGTGGTTTGGGCATTGAGCCTAACACCCCCACCAAAGTGATTAGCAAACTCTTTTAAGGCCTGTTCTTGCTGGGGGGTATAGACTTCTTCTAAGACTTTTTGGGCGGCCTGCACATTCCCACTCATAAAGCGTTTGCTAGCCCCCACAAGGGGGATATAATCTACACTGCGCCCAAGAACACCCGCTAGGGGTTTGAGACTCTGCGCGCCTTTA
>NZ_VKGC01000051.1:0-1355 GCF_007280785.1 Helicobacter mehlei | reverse complement strand
GACCAACTCCAAACCTTTAAATCTAACAATGCCCTATGCTTGGCATTACAAAAACACTTGACAAAGGAACAAAAGTAACTCGCTTATCTTAAAAATTCCAGCGCATTGAGCTTTAGACAATGGGTATAGTGTGCATTTAGTTGTAGCGTAATCAAAACAAACTCCAGTTAAAACCAAAAATTATGCTATGTTGGTGCAATCAAAAAATTAAAAGGAATTGCTATGCGTACTTTAATTTTATTAGTTTTGTTGATTGTGCTAGGTTTTGCTAAAGAGTCGCCCATTCTTAAGGTAGAACTTAAAATAGAGGATAACCCACCACTCCCCGCTCTCATCCAAGGCGTTACCAAAATGCGCGCTAATATGGTCTCTGCCCAACTAGATGCCTTAACGCAGTTTGGGGCTGTAGGGTGTGAGATGCGCAAATATGATGAATACTTATCCAATCCAGCAATTGATCTCGTGGATTTTGGGGCAGATTTGCTCAAAGACACCCCTTTAGGGCAAGGTTTATTGCAAAAACTCGAACCCTATGGTGATGCACAAAAAAAGGAGTTTTTGAAAAATTTCAAGCAATTTGAATCCCTCCATCTCTTGTACTTGGTTGAAAACTCTTCATCTTATTATTGTAGCCCTGTGATCAAATATAAAGCCACGCCCCAGCAGATCGCCCAAGATTTTTTAGACAGCATTAACTTCATCTACACGCCCTTAATCCAAGCCTACCAAATAGGCCTAGACCCCATAGCTTACCTGCGCTCTCTTAATAGTGATGCATTGTGGGAACTAATCTGCCAAGATTGCGATATCAATCAGACCTTACAACTCTATCTCAACGATCCCAATCTTTTGGGTAACAAACCCACAAGCGTATTTTTACAACATTTAGAACACGACATAAAGGCGATGGTTGCTACCAATAAATTTTGGAAAGGTCTAAGAGAGGGCACCATCGTATGGGCCAATCTAGCCCTAACCGCCGCTGGGAGCACAGATGAATTTATAGGGACAAAAGATGACCCTTATACGCTTTTTTCTACCTACTATCTGACGCGCATAGCCTTTTTGCTTTTGCACGCTAATTCTTACATCAATTCCCAATATATAGACACCAAAGAACTCCAAGAACACCCCACACTCTGTTTAAACCCCAGATACCTTTCTTTTAAGCACCAACAAGCCTGCCTACAAGTATTCAAAACCCAGACCTATAATCGGACAGATTTAAACGCCTATCTTAAAGCGATGCGCCTTGTCTCCATTGATGCCATTCCTTGCCTGTATTTAGACCCTAAGAACAAACTCCAAGCACTTCGATCTAAAAATGCCCTTTGTTTGGCGTTGCAAGAACATTT
>NZ_VKGC01000050.1:0-1371 GCF_007280785.1 Helicobacter mehlei | reverse complement strand
TGTATCATCTGCACTCTCGGATTAGTGGTTTAGGTATTTCAAATCCCCACAATAAACCCGTTTGCGCCTTGTGTTAAAATGCGGGTCAAAAAGGTTTTTACTCTCTAAGTTATCTTTGGTGTGTATCCCAACGATGGGCAAAAGGGCATGGATTAAATCATCGCTCATAAAGGGTTTATGCACCGCTCCAGCGATTAATTTAACTTTATCGGGGTGCTTTTGCTTGAAGATATCTGTAACATAGACCATAAAAGGGATTTCTACACCATGTTTAGAACAGCTATGCCCGTAAGTGTTGGAGCTTTGGAAAATGTCTTGAGCGTGATCAGATAGGTAAAAAATGATAGCGTCTTTACTCTTGAAAAACTGGAAAATTTTATTTAGTATGTGATCGGTGTAGTAAATGGAATTCACATAATCAGCAACAACTTGTTTATCACCCTCATTTTGGACATGTAAGCCTTGATAGGGGATGTCTGTGGTGGTGAATTTGGCAAAACTTTTAGGGAAACGCCGGCTATAAATAAAATGACTCCCAAAGAGATGTAAGAGGATAAAATTTTTATCTTGTAATTGGGGGCGTATATGCCCTAACATTTCAAACGCCCAAATATCTTGGGTGGCTTGTGGGATGTCTAAGGGCGCATTTGTCCAGTATTTATGGGTGAAAGGGTGGGCTAGGTGGGCGTAAATATTGTTCCTAGACAAGTCATCTTGGACATCTATCCAAAATGTTTCATACCCCGCTTGATTAAACACCTTCCCTAGGGTGTTATAGGCATGCCAAGACGTGTTTTTATGCTCAAAATCCCCATAACTGAGCAAGGTAGGAAAAACGGCTGCCGTGATAGCATAAGCAGAAATGACATCGTCAAAAACAAAGAGGTTTTGGCTTTTTTGTAGGGCATTAGCTAGTGGGGTGTTAGGTACACCATAGCCATAAACCCCCATAAAATCCCTAGATGCACCCTCCCCTATGATTAAAATCACATTGGGCACCCTATTGCTCTCCACGCTTAAATAATCCTTTTCTAAGGGCTTTCTAAGGTTTTTGTATAAAGTTGCGCTTCCTGTGTAGTCCTTAATGGTGGTGGATATAGCCAAGATTTCTTTAACAACGGGGATATTATGCGTGGTGATATTGGGGTTAATCACAATCCCATGCATGCCTTGTAAGTAATAGTTGATCCCTGTATGCACGCCAAAAACTCCAAAAAGCCCTATTAAAAGCCCATAGCTAAATTTGCGGCTTAAATTGATTGGGGGGGGCCCGCCCCCCCCCCCCCCCCCACCCCCCCCCCCCCACACAACAAAACACCAGCCCCAACCCCCCCAGAAGCCCCCAACACAAGAGCCGGTAGTTATTATTAT